>JAKAOC010000080.1 GCA_021823385.1 Actinomycetes bacterium | reverse complement strand
TTGGGGCCTCCCGGCATAAGTGTGGGTCGATTTAGGGATCCGCGGCCTTCGTCCGCTCATGCGGGAGTACGTGTTCAATTGGTCCGAGCGTGAGCATGACGAGCGCGAGCGCTGCATTGGCGGAATGGAGGCCATACGCGCGGTTGACAATGAGACGTACGCGTCGATTTAGGCCTTCGTGCCGCGCGTTATTGATCCCAAGGTGAACCGCGGCCAAGATACCCGTACGACGCTTGCGGATGGTCTGCGCCACTGTGACGAATGGCTTCAACCCGCTACGTGATGCCTTGGAGCAGAACCTGTCGAGGAGCATACCGACCTCATCGGGACTCAAGTCACCGGCGAAGATTGCACGCAGTGCCTCCTTCAGTGCGTATGCACGCCAGAGTTCACCTCCCCTGCGCTTCAGCTTGCGCAGTGTGGCAGCCTGATCGTCACTGAGGTCTTCGGGATTCTTGAGCAGTGACCAGCGCGCTCCTTTGAACGTTCGCGCTGCGTCCTGGTCGGGAAGCTTTCGCATCTCCTGCCACACCTGCCGGCGTACCTTCTCCAATGCAGTAGTGGCGAGTTGCACTACGTGGAACGGGTCGTAGCAGATGATCGCCTTGGTGGCATGTTTCGGTGCCGTCGCAGACTTGAGAAAGGCTGGTGACATGTCCATCGACATCGCTTTGATCGCCTTGGAGCGCTTCGGTCCGAGTTCATCGAAGAAACAGTCCAGCGTGGCGGCATCTTTGCCTTCTTTCCCCCAGACGAACTTTCCCGTCGCGTGGTTCGAGACGAGCGTGATGTAAGAGTGACCCTTGCGCCACGAGACCTCGTCGACGCCGACGGTGAAGAGGTTGTCTAGGCGCTTGGGGTCGAGTCCGCTCTCCATGACGCGTTCGATGATGCGCCCGACTGTGTCCCAGTCAACACGCACCAGGCGCCGCAGTGCGGTCTTGTCCATGGTGGTGGCCAGCCAGCCCACCAGGTCCTCGAAATCCCGGGTGAAACGAGAGCCCGAGCGGGCGAACGGAACGCCCTCGGTACGCACACCGTGTTCGGGGCAGTCAATCCTGCGCAGATCAGCGCACACCTCGAGGCGCCAGGCACCGAGGTCCAGGTGCCGCCACGTCGAGGCCACCGGCCGGACGTCGTAGCGGGCTCTGGTGGTGAAGGCACATTCCGGGCAGGCCAGCCTCTTGGCGCGTATCTTGACCGTGACGACGACCTTGGAAGGCTGAAAGTCCACGTAGGAGACGGTGATCCCGGGTAGGTCCAAAAGGCGCTTGAATGCTGTAGTGACTCGCACGGGTTGGCTCTCCTCGGCTTCTGGTGGATTCAACCTCGAACCTAGGGACCACCTGTGCGCGTCACGCGGATGGTCCCGTTGGAGCCTCGTTGCCAGCAGCCGAGAAACGCGGTCGGGAAATGGGTACAGATCAGCACCGGGCCCCGAGGGACCGGAAAGGCCGTCCTATAACGAGAATCCGCAGGTCAAATGGCCATGGTCACCCACATTCATGCCGGAAGACCCACAATTCGGATCCTGTCTTCCACAAGGCACCGGAATTCGTCAGGCCACTGGACCCTCCGGTGGGAGCGGTGAACCTCAGCGTAGGTCCGGCCCCGTACGCACCGTTCACCCTCGGGGGGCTGGACACCGATCTGGACTGCCGGGTGCTCGATCTATCGGGAGAGCCGATCCCGAATCTGTTCGCAGCGGGCCGCTGCGCGGTCGGTGTGTGTTCGTTCGGATACGCGAGCGGGATGTCGATTGGGGATTCGACCATGTTCGGTAGGATCGCCGGGCGGGTGGCAGCAACCGGTACCTAACCGCGCTCGCTCCGAGCAGGCGAAGCGTGTCGACATCGCGATTCTTGGCGGCCTCCCAGCCAGGCCACATGGGACCTTCAAGGGAAGGCCACATGATGGAGTCATGGACGAAGCCAACGACCCAGGCATGCAGCAGAACGCAGGTGTCGCCGGGGCGCCAGCCAACGACCCAGGCATGCAGCAGAACGCAGGCAGCGTTGGCGGCGAGCGCTCAGTCCGCACACCGCCGGGAACGGAAGAGGGGAACCCGGGAGGATACCTCCCCCCTCCTCACACAGGTGACCCCTCTTCCGTGCCGGCAGGCCACCCGTTCGGGTGGAGGTCGGCCCGGCGGGGAATCGGGTGGCTCGGAAAGATGGCGGTTCCAGCAGTTCTCGTGGTCGCAGGGATCGGAGCGGGGATCGGCATCGGGTTCGGTGTGTGGGGCGGCTCGTCTCCGGACTCCGCAGTGGCGCGCGCCCAATCCCCGTGGCCTGGGGGATCGGGAAGTCCGGGTGGGCCGTATGGTCAGCGGATGTACGGCCCGGAATGGCGGTACGGGCCCGGGATGATGGGATCCGGCGGACCATCTGGAAGTGGTAGCTCGCAACTTCCTCCCTACGGCCCGTACGCCGGGCGGTAGGCGTAGGCCGGCACGACAAAAGGCCAGTCGGCACTTGCCGGTCAGGCGGAGGACGAGTAAATCGGAATCCGAATCCGCTCGTCAGCGGCCACCACCTGGTGGCCCTGTTCGGCGCACGATGTCGCCATGGGTACCAGAGGGCGGAAATGGCCGACGCCACCGCACGCATGGACAATGAGTTTCACGCAACGACATTACGGCACATTCAGCGTCCCGCCGTTCCCGCAGTGGCCGCTGCCTCGTCCACTTGGCGGCGTACTTCGTCCATGTCGAGGTCCCGGATCCTGGCGATGAGGTCGTCGAGCGCCGCACCGGGCAGGGCACCAGGTTGCGCGTAGAGGAGTATCTGGTCACGGAAAGCCATCAATGTCGGAATCGACATGATGCCGAACCGTGCAGCCAGGCGCTGCTCCTCCTCGGTGTCGACTTTTCCGAAGACGATGTCCGGGTTAGCCTCGGACGCCTTCTCGAATACCGGCGCGAACATCCTGCACGGTCCGCACCAAGCGGCCCAGAAATCCACCAGCACGATGTCGTGGGACCCGACCAACGCGTCGAAGTCGCTTTCGTGAACTGTCACTGTTGCCACGTCTCACACATCTCCTTTTTCCACGGACCCCAATTGGTCGCCCGTACGAGAAGAAGAACCAAGATACCCCGTGGGGTATTCCACCGAACCGTATTGACTTGGCATATACACCCAGGTCGTCAACCGCATCGCCACCGAACTCCAGTTCCAGGGGACCCCGAACATTTACCGCTTGGCCTTCGGGATACCGGCGATCGTGATCCTCTTCCCAACCCTCTTCTCGCCCCCGCTGCCGTCGCATGGTTGTCCCTCATCGATTATGACGGCGGCTCGGTCCCCGTTGCCTAACGGCAAGTGAGGTAGCAGCCGCCTCTTGCCTAAAGGTCGACCTCAGCCGAGCACGCGTCGGGGTCGCTCGCGAATCGAGCAATGATGAAGCGGTGGTGACCTGAGGCAGCTCGCCAGGCCCCCCCGTTAGCGTCGCGGGTCGCAAGCCGCTCGACCGGGACGCGTACTTCGAAGGGAACCTCCTCTCCGGCGCGGACTTCAAGCCGGTTGAATCCGACGAGCCGGGCCGGAGTGTCGGGATAGGGCAGTTCGGCGTAGACCTGCACCACATCGGCCCCGTCGCGGACCCCGACGTTCGCCAGCCGGCCGCGCGCCACCACAGCGTTGCCTTCGGCGGAGATACCGGCATCGACGAGTGTGAAATCGGTATAGGAGAGCCCGAAGCCAAACGGAAATGCTGGCGCTCGGCCGTTGCGGGCGAAGCGCCACCAACCGTGCCATCGGTCGTAGCGAAATTCTGCGGCGTCTCGGTCGAACGGTGGGAGATCGGATTCTTCGGCCGGAATGGTGAAGGGTAGCCGCGCCGAAGGGTTGACGGCGCCGAGCAGTATGTCGGCCAGCCCGTCTCCGGCCCGAGAGCCGCCGTACCAAGCCAGAACGACGGCAGGAACGGAGGCAATCCACTCGGTCATAATCACGGCGCTGCCTGCCTGGACGACGACTATGGTCCGAGGGTTGGCGCTTGCCACCGTACGGATCAGATCCACGTCCTGGCTGTGGAGGCGAAGGGTGTCCCGGTCGCCTCCGACGCTGAAGCCGGCGGGTCGGGAGGCTACGCGCTCGGGAACCTCTGTGGAGGGAATTGAGTTGCACATCGCCTCAAAGCGCTCAACCACCTCGCTTTCGTCGCCGGGAGGGAAGAGTTGCCCCAACGAGGGATCCGTTGCACCGATGTATTCGCCCTCGTCCAGGAACGTATAGCCGACCACCACGACGGCGGCGTCAGCAACCGAGGCTACGGAGGCGGCCTTCCAGGGATCCGATCCGTCATCGTGGAGCGCCACGGCAAAGGCGTCAGACAAGCCATCCAGGACGGTGCGGCAATCGAGGTCCCAGACATCGCTCGAACCGCCGTCACCGAGGTTTACCGTGTCGGCCAGCCTCCCGATAACGGCCAGGCGAGTGTCAGGCGTCAGCGGCAGGAGAGGTTGTCCCTCCACGAGCTCGTTGCGCAAGACGACGATAGCGCGCGCCGCCACTTCGCGGGCCAATTCACGGTGCTCGGCACATCCAACCACGTCTTGAGCAGGCCGATGTGTGAGAACGTCGTCGAAGCGCAGCAGCGTGGCGATGACTCGCTCGACGGCAGAATCGACGTCCTCCCATGTAACAGTGCCGTGCTCAAGGGCGGCGGAAAGGTGCTGGGCGCGCACCATCCGGTAGGGCATCTCGATGTCCAGGCCGGCGGAGAGCGAACGCGCTGCATCACGAAGACCGAAGATCCAGTCGCTGATGACGAAGCCCTCGAAACCCCACTCATCACGGAGTACCCGCGTGAGCATATCCCGGTTCTCGCCGCACCACTCGCCATTTAGAGAGTTGTAGGCGGACATCACGCACGCGACGCCCGCGTCGACGATTCTTCGGAAGTGCGGCAGATAGACCTCGTGCAGAGCAACCTCGTCGACCTCGATGTCCACCGAGAATCGGGCGTTCTCCATGGAATTGCAGGCGAAGTGCTTGACGCAGGCCATTACGTGTCGCTGAAGGCCGCGTGTCAACGCTGCCCCCAGCTCTCCCACGTGGAGAGGGTCCTCCCCATAGGTCTCCTGGGCCCTTCCCCATGCGGGGTGGCGCAAGAGGTTGACACAGACCGAACCGGCGAGGGTGGCGCCGATAGCCCGGAGTTCCCGCCCGATAGCACACCCCACCCTTTCTTCGAGCGATGCATCCCAGGTAGCGCCGCGCGCCATGGTGACAGGAAAGCAGGTTGCATTGCCGACCACCGCGCCACGCGGACCGTCCGAGAAGGCGATGCCCGGAAGACCGAGGTGGTCCACCTTTGCAGCGAGGAAAGGGGCCCGGTGGTACCCGCCCCCGGCCAGGAAGGCGAGTCCCGCCCAGGTCGGCGCGTCGCCATCGAGGCACCAAAGGCGGTCTTCAGGTGACATCGATCCCACCAACTCGCGCGCGACCTCGGCTGCTTCCCTGCCCTCGTTTACGGCGGCGCGTGCCTCTTCGAAGCTCGATACGGTCATCTTCCTCCCCTTGCCATCATGGATCCTGCAGCGTCCGAAAAATCGCGCGTCGCATTTTCACGCTCTTCGAGAATACTCATGGATGAGTACTTTGAGTCGATCGAGCCAATTGGTCTGCGAGCTTCTCGGCCCGAAATCATTCCGGCCTCTCCCGAGGAACCTATCCGGTCGTCGGGGCGTCCTTGGTGGATGTCTGAGAACCTCATCACGAGTCCTGAGATACCCGCGATTGATCCGAATGCAACGAGTGCGTCGAGCGCGAGGACCGGAGCAGGAGGAAGTGCCAGGGAAAAGATATCCTTTGCGATCGGAACGGTGAGCACGGGAACGATGCCTGCCCCCATAAGGATGACCAGGAGAATGCGCAGGTGATTCCATGGGCGGGCAACCAGAGCGAGTACCCAGAGACTGGTTACGAAGAGCACCAGGATTGCCGATGTCCTGGCTTGGACTGCCGAAGAGTCCGATAAGGATCGAGCTATCGAATAGGCGATGTACGTGGCGCTTGCTGCCGTGATGCCGGCAGGAATGGCGAAGCGCACGACCGTGGTGACGAAACCGCGCGATGCGCGAGGTGCTCCGGGCGAAAATGCGAGGAAGAAGCCAGGAACCCCGATGGTGAGAGTGCTGACGATACTGAGGTGGCGCGGAAAGAACGGGAAGGGGACTCCGCTCACGGCGACGACGGCGGCAAGAAGGGCTGCGTACACCGTCTTGGTCACGAATAGCTTGGCCACGCGTTCGATGTTGGCGACGACCCTCCTTCCTTCGGCTAGGACGTGTGGCACCGAGGCAAACGAGTCGTCCAGAAGCACAAGGCGGGCAACCGAGCGGGCGGCTCCGCTTCCCGACCCCATTGCAATGCCGAGGTCCGCTTCTTTCAGGGCTTGCACGTCGTTTACCCCGTCACCGACCATGGCGACGACGTGACCTGCCTCTTTGAGCGAGCGAACCATCGCGAGCTTCTGCTCCGGGCGAACTCGACCGAATATCGAGGTGCTCTCAAGAATCGGGCGTAGCGATTCTGGATCGTCACCGAGCAACGTTGCATCTCGCGGTTCGCCAAGGCAGGAAACTCCCGCCTTTTCCGCTATAGCCCGAACGGTAGCCGGAGCATCTCCCGAAAGGACCTTGATTTCGACGTCTTCTTTTGTGAGGAAGAGCACGGTGGCGGAGGCGTCGGCACGGACTTGCTCGGAGATAGACAGAAGGGCAATCGGGGCGACGCCGAGCGGCAGCCTTCCATCTGCGGGCTTTCGAGATGAAAAGGCGAGGAGGAGCACACGGCTACCGGCGTTCTGGAGGAGCGACAGCTCGTGTTGCCACTGCGAGCGCTCGCGCTCGCCTGCAATGACAATATCGGGCGCTCCGAGCAGCCAGGTTCCCTGGCGGGCGAAGGTCACTGCGCTCCACTTGCGCTCGGATGAGAATGGGATGCGGTCTTCCACGTCCCAGTCGGGAGTTGCCGGACATCGCTCTGCGATGGCACGGGTCGTGGCATTGGGGGCGGGGTCGCTTCCAGAGATCGCCGCGAGCACGTCCTCGACCTCGTGGATTGAGGCGGACCCAAGGAGGCTTATGCCATCGAGCCGCATTCCCGGCGAGGTGAGGGTTCCGGTCTTGTCGATGCACAGCACGTCCACGCGAGCGAGACCCTCTACGGCGGCCAGCTCTTGGACGAGCACGTGGGATGAGGCAAGCCGAAGTGCGCCGGCAGCAAAGGCGATCGAGCTGAGAAGAACCAGACCCTCGGGAACCATGGCACCGACTCCGGCGACGGAGGAGCGGGCGGAATCGGATAGTGATTGGTGGCTGCGGAAGATTTGGCTGAGGACGAGAGCGGCGCCTGTAGGCACCATGAACCAGGTAACCCAGCGGAGGATCTGGTTGGTACCTTCTCGTAAATCGGAATGTATCGGAAGGAATCGGCGTGCCCGAAGCTGGAGGTGCTGAGCGTAGGCGCTGGTTCCGATCCCTGTGGTACGAGCGCGTCCAGATCCCGCTACGACGAAGGTGCCCGAAAGTACAGTCTCTCCAGCAATCTTGGGGACAGGTTCGGCTTCACCAGTGAGAAGTCCCTCGTCCAGTTCGAGCCCATCGGACGCAAGCACCACTCCATCGACCGGCACCTGGTCGCCCGCATGCAACGCGATCAGGTCGCCAAGAACTACCTCGTGCGGCTTCGTTTCGTGTTCGATCCCGCCTCGCACCACGGTGCAGGTTGGCGCAACGAGAACGGAAAGGCGATCGAGCGTTCTCTTGGCACGCCATTCCTGGGCAACGCCGATGGCCGTGTTGGCGGCGAGGACGATTCCGAAGAATGCGTCTTGAGGTGGCCCCACCACAATAGCCACAATGAAGAGCGACCCGAGGATGGCGTTGAAGCGCGTCAGTACATTGGCTCGGAGGATCTGTCCGATGGTTCGTGCCGGGGAATGGGGCACCGCGTTCGATAAGCCGGCGGCGAGGCGCTCGGCGACCATGTGCGGCTCGAGTCCCCGTTCGAGGTAGTCGGTCGGCTCCGGTGCGGTCGAAGGTGCTCCTCCAGATGATTTCGTCCCCACCCCTTCACGCTCCCCCTTCGGAACGCTCACGGGCAGAGCCGAATGGCCCGAAACACGCTCCGGTGACTATCGACCCTGGAAACCTCGGGGAATCGATCGCACAGTGGGGACGGTGGAGCAACATACGGGGCGGACCCGGAGCACGGGGTTCGAGGCGATCGCCGCTTGGACGGTACTTGCCGTATCGGTTGCCGGACTCGTGATAGGCGCGCTCTTTCGAGCGATCGGATGATCCACCTGTACAAGCACCAACATCCGCTCCTCCAGCAGAACTTCGAAGTCGAGGCGGTCATCCCTTCCCGCCTCCTCGAGGGTAAAAGCCAAGTCCA
>JAKAOC010000079.1 GCA_021823385.1 Actinomycetes bacterium | reverse complement strand
TCCAATCCCGCGAGCATCCGCAGTGCGGTGGTCTTTCCGCATCCGGAGGGGCCGAGAAGCACCACGAGCTCGCCGGGATCGGCGCGCATGCTGAGGGACTTGAGAGCAGCCGTGTCCCTGAAATAGCGCGAAAGGCCGCGTAGTTCCACCTCCACGCCTCCGCGTCCCAGGCTGGTGGGCACTTCGGTAGTTTCACTCATTATCCGGTTGACTCTTTCTCTGCTTTCGCACGGGGTCGAAGACGGGAGAGGCTGCGGCGCTCAATCCGCCACCGCTGCCTCGATCGCCGATTCGATGCCGGCACCGCGACGCGCTCCTCGCCGCTGGGAAAAGACGATCATCACCAGGGCCAGCGGTATCCAGGTAAAGATTAGGGCGATGAGGGAAAGTGCCACCGCTTGGCTGGCTTCCAGCCTTCCGACCTGCACCAGGAAGACCGGGAAGGTGGTGAAGCTGAGCAGCGATGCGACGGCGAACTCACCCAGGCAGAACGCGAAGGTAAGGATGGAGGCGCCCAGCAGCCCCGCGCGCACGTTGGGAAGGATCGCGAAACGAAGCAGCTTGATCCATCCCGCCCCCAACGACTGCCCGGCGTCCACCAAGGTCTTGAGGTCGATGCTTTGTACCGCCGAGTCGAAGGTGCGGTAGCTGTAGGGGAGCGCGAGGACCACGTACTCGAGCGCCAGTATCACCGGCGTTCCGTAAATGATGTTCGGCAGGTTGCGGAAGGAGGTGATCACCCCGAGCGTCACAACCACCGAAGGTATCACCAATGGTAGGAGCGACACGGACTCGAAGAGGCGCCGCAGCCGTGGCAGGCGCACGTGCACGAAGATCACGGTGGGAATGAGAAGCACCAGTGTCAGAGCCACCGTACCGACGCCCACTTTGACCGACAACCACAGCGTGCTCCAGAACTGCGCAGTCCCGAAGAGCTGGGTATAGGCGGCAAAGGAGAAACTGTTGTTGTTGCCCAGGAACGAGAAGCGTGCCGAGGCCACGATGGGGATGATGAAGAAGGCTCCGACCAGGATGAGCACCGTGTAGCGGAACGGCTTGCCCAGCCGGAGAACGTTTGAGCCCTCGCCTCCGGGGCCACCGCCACGCTGGAGGTCGGGGGTTACCGTAGCCACTTCGATGCCTTTCGCTGGACGTAGGCGTACAGAAGTGCCGCCACCATCACCACCACGATCATTCCGGCGCCGAGCGCATCACCGAGGTTGGCCTGTCCCGCCAGCACGTTGCCGGAGATGAGCGAGCCGAGCTGGATCGGCACCAGCGGAATAGTTCCCGAAGTCAGGGCCTCTGCAGTTGCGTAGGCGGCGAAGGCGTCGGTGAAGAGAACGATGAAGGCGGCGAGCATCGGTGGGGTCAGCAGAGGTATGCCCACCCAGCGCCAGAATTGGAAGCGGCTGGCGCCCAACGATGATGAGGCGTCGATCCACTCTTTGCGCAGCGCCTGGATGGGCGGAAGCATGATCAGGATCATGAGCGGGATCAGGAAATACTGGTAGACGATCGTCAGCCCGAGCACCGAGTAGAGCGAGAACCCGTGTGCGTAGAGGTCGAAGCCGGCGGAGGACAACAAGGTGGTTATCACGCCGAAATTTCCAACCGTAGCGATGAAGGAGAAGGCCAAGGGTACGCCACCGGTGTTGGCGAAAACCCCGGATCCTGCCGTGACCAGCGCCCGCACGGTGCGGTTGTTGGTGGCGCTGACGGCTAGTGCGGCCAGTACGCCGACTATCGAAGCGATAAGGGCGGACGCAAAGGAGAGCTTTATCGATGCGATGAAGCTCTGCAGGTAGACGCCGTGCACCGCCTCGTCGAAGTTGGCCATGGTGAATTGGCCGTTGCCGTTCTTGAAGGCGGTGGCCACCACTGAGATTGCCGGCACCAAAAGGAACAGCGCAACGTAGACGAGGAATGGAAGAGCTCCGATGCTGGCATGCCAGCGCCCCTTGCGCCGTCTGCGCCTGGGTAGCCCGGAGTCGGCGGGGGCGTCGCCACCCCCGCCTGACACCGATCCCGAACCGCTTCGGAGCTCGTCTTTTATTGCCAAGTGATCACTCCAGGTTGGTGAGCGCGGTCACTAGCCCGAGATCGTAGGCCACTGCTGGGCCACCAGCTGCTGAGCCTGGGAGAGCTGGGCGGTGGTGGGGAAGGTCGGGTTCCCGCTCACTGCAGGCAGCAAGGAGAGGTAGGACGAGTTCACGGTACCCGCCGTCTGCATGGCCGGCAGGAGTATCGGCCGCGCGAAGCCCTTCAGCCAAAGGTTCTGGCCTTGGGCCGAGTAGAGGAACTCCTCCCAGAGCCTGGCCGCCGCCGGATCCGGCGCACTCGCCGAGATGGCCTGGGCGTAGTACGACGCATACTTGGCGTTGGCCGGCACGAAGACCTTCCAGTTCACCTTGCCCTTGACCGCCTGGGCATAGGCGGAATTGAGGTAATCCCAGTCGATGTTGACCTTGATCTGGCCGCTCTCGATGACCGCCGGCGAGCTCTGCACCGGGACGTAGTTACCAGCCTGGGCGAGCTGCTTGAAGTAGTTGAGCCCGGGCTGAATGTTGCTGAAGCTGCCTCCGTTGGCGAGTGCCGCCGCGTAGACCGCTCCGAAGGCCGCGCCCGCACTGGTCGGGTTGCCGTTCAGTGCCACCGCGCCCTTGTACTGGGGCTGGAGCAGGCTGGCAAAGCTGGTGGGCGGGTTAGAGGCGAATGCGGTGGCGTTGTAGCCGATCGAGATGTAGCCCCCGTAGTCGAAGAACCACTTGCCGGAGGCATCTTTGGCGTTGGTGGGGATCTGGTTCCAGGCCTGCACCTTGTAGGAGGCGAAGAGCCCCTTCTGAGCCCCGAGCAGCGCGAAGGAGGGGCCGACGTCGACGACGTCCGGTTCCTTGGACGTGCCCTTCTCGGACTGCAGCGCGGCAAGCTCCTCGGCGGAGGAGCCGTTCGGATTCTGGCTGTTGATAGTGATCCCGTATTTCTTTTCGAAAGTGGAAATCAGCTCGCCGTAGTTGGCCCAACCAGGTGGAAGTGCGATGACGTTGAGGTGCCCCTCCTTCTTGGCCGCCGCGATTAGCGCGGTCATGCCCCCGCCCTGCTGGGCGGAGGTGACGGTCGACCAGTTAACACCGGTGGACCCGCCACTCGAGGACGACGAGCTCGAACTCGACCCGCAAGCCGCCGCCACCAGACCCAGCGCGCCCAGGCCCAGCCCGAGTGCGTATTTGTTCTTCACTTTCCCTCCAGGGTTCTCCGAGTCGTGAAATCAGCTAAACGATATCACCGCCTGCCAGGCCGATTGACACAACCAGCGCGAGCATCAAATGCGAAGCTAGGCATTCGTCATGTATGCCCAGTGAACTTACGGTAAACATTGCAAATCCCCCGTGTGAAATCTCGCGCAGCCCAAATTGTGCTCGTACACGCCGCCACCAGGAGTGGAGCTTCGTTTTGGGAGCGCGAAGGCAGGTGCACCGGATTTTGATATTTGGATCTTTACAAGCCGTTGACATTGGGCACATAATCTTTTCACGAGTATGCGTTGCGCCGGGGGGGCCCGTGGCCCCTCAAGACCCGGAAGTAGCGGAGGTTGGGGGTGTCGATGCAGGTTCAGTCGTGGCGGGAGGATGCCGCTTGCAAAGGGGTGCGGCCAGGGCTCTTTTATCCGGAGAGCGATCTGGAGGAGCGCAAGGCCAAGGCGGTTTGCGGCCTGTGCAGGGTGCGCGATTGCTGCCTTGAGTTCGCGCTCAATTCCGGCGAGCCGGAAGGCATCTGGGGAGGCCTGAATTCCCGCCAGCGCCGGCGCCTGGTGCGCTCCCGGCGCGAAGTCCACAGCTACGCTTCGCTCTGAGCCCCTCTGCTGCGGAAGCGGACCGGACGGCAGGCTCTCGCCTCCTGCCGCGTGCGGTGCTTCTGGAGACTGCAACAACCGCTATCGCACCTAGTTGTAGAAGTCAACGCCTGACCACGGTGGAATGGTTCAAGGCCAGGGCCTAGGTGTGTCTGTGGCCTCGGGCGCCGCAGGTAAATTGGCAAAGGCCGCCGATCGGTGGTCAAAGCTCGTTGCATACCCAGGGGGGACTAGTGCAGGCCGGAATCGACCGCGCGAAACTTGAGAGCGCAATCACCAGCGAGGAGAGCACCTTTGCCACTCGCACCACCCGGTCCAGGGTCATGTTCGAGGAGTCCAAACAGGTGCTCCTGGGCGGCGTTCCCATGAGCTGGATGAACAAGTGGGTGGGCGGCTACCCGGTTTTCTTCGCTCAGGCCGAGGGCTCCACTATTACCGACGTCGACGGCAATTCCTACATCGATTTCTCCCTCGGCGACACCGGCGCGATGGCCGGCCACTCTCCGGAGGAGACGGCGGCCGCCGTCGCGGAGCGCACGCGCGGGAGCGGAGGCATAACCACCATGCTCCCGAACGCCGATGCCGCGGCGGTCGGACGGAACCTGCGGGAGCGCTTCGGGCTCGAGTACTGGCAGTTCACCCTGTCGGCCACGGACTCCAACCGCTTCGCCCTGCGGCTGGCCCGACAGGTGACCGCACGCAGGAAGATCCTGGTCTTCTCCTGGTGCTACCACGGGACGGTGGACGAGACGTTCGTGACTCTCGTGGACGGGGTGACACGGTCACGCAACGGTAACGTCGGCCCCGCATTCGACCCGTCCTTGACGACGGTGGCGGTGGAATTCAACGACATCGATGGCGTGCGCAAGGCCCTTGCGGGTGGAGAGATCGCCGCCGTCCTCACCGAGCCCGCTCTAACCAACATTGGGATCGTGCTCCCCGAAGACGGCTTCCTGGCAGCTGTCGGCGAGGCGGCGCGCGAGGCGGGGGCCGTTTACATCCTCGACGAGACCCACACCTTTTCGGCCGGCTGGGGAGGCGCCAGTTCGCTATTCGGCGTCCGTCCCGACATGCTCACCATTGGCAAGTCCCTCGGAGGAGGTGTGCCGTTCGGCGCCTACGGCCTGAGTTCGGACATGGCCAGGCTGGTTGCCTCGCAGCCCGATGCGGATTATGTGGACACCGGCGGTATCGGCGGCACCTTGGCGGGTAACGCCCTTTCGTTGGGTGCGGCGCGGGCGACCCTGGAGGATGTCTTCACCCGCGATAACTTCGCGCGGATGATCGCGTTGGCAACCCGCTTCCGCGAAGGTGTCGAGGCGGCCATTGAACGCCATCGGCTCCCATGGACGGTTGCGCAGCTGGGGGCAAGGACGGAGTACCGGTTCCGTGCGCCGCAGGCACGCAACGGCGCGGAGTCCGCTGCCGGAGCTGATGACGCACTGGAAACTTACCTCCATCTCTTCATGATGAATCGCGGCGTTCTGATGACGCCGTTCCACAACATGGCGCTCATGTCTCCAGATACGACGCAGGACCAGGTCGATACCCACACGAAGTTCTTTGACGAGGCGTGTGCAGCCATAGCCGCACGATGACCGCAGCGCGGGTCCACGATTGGTGGTGACGGCCGCCCTCAAGTCGTCGGATATTCTTGACTTATGGAAGATTCAACGGCTGTAGCGGTGCCTTTCTACGATCCGCCCAGCTGGCCCGAGCTCCTGAACCGCCTGATCGACAAGCGCTCGCTGACCTACGACGAGGCATACGCCGCCATGGCGGACATGCTCGCAGGCGAGACGGCAAACGAAGTGACCGCCGCCTTCTTGACGGCGTTGCGCTGCAAGGGGGAGTCCCCTGAGGAAATGGCCGGCCTTGCCTCTGCCATGGCCGACTACGCCATACCGATCATCTGGGAAGGCGACCTGATCGACACCTGCGGCACCGGTGGCGACCAGAAGCACAGCGTCAACATCTCCACCATGGCGGCCATTGTGGTCGCGGCCTCCGGCAAGAAGGTCTGCAAGCACGGAAATCGCGCGTCTTCCTCGAAGTCGGGCTCGGCCGACGTGCTCGAGCACCTCGGCGTTCGCATCGATCTCGGCCCGGCCGGCGTGCGCGCATGTATTCAGCAGGCCAACATGGGGTTCGCCCTTGCCCCCCGTTTTCACCGCTCAATGGCGCACGTAATGCCGGTGCGCCGGGCTCTGGGCGTGCCGACCGCCTTCAACTTCTTGGGACCGCTCGTCAACCCTGCCCGTACCAACCGTCAGCTGGTTGGAGTTTTCGAAGCCAGGATGGCCAGGACCCTCGCTGATGTCCTCGCTCGGCTGGGAACCGAGCATGCGATCGTGGCCTACAGCGCCGACGGCTTCGACGAGCTCTCGACGACGTCTCCCAACTCCATCATCGAGCTTCGCCGTTCGGCGGATGGGGGCGCGGTCTTCGAGGAATACTTCCTGGACGCCCGCGATTTCGGTTTGCAGCGTGCGGTGCCGAGCGATCTGGAAGGGGGCGACCCCGGGCAAAATGCGCGGGTGTTGCAAGAGGTCTTTGCAGGCAAGCCAGGACCGGTCCGTGACGTGGTCCTTCTAAACGCCGGCGCGGCGCTTTATCTCGCTGACGCCGCCAAGGACATCGCCGCAGGCGTCGAGCTGGCGAAAGGGCTGATCGACAACGGCCGTGCAGCCGGTTCCCTGTCAGAGCTGGTCGAGGTGTCCAACAGCTTGGCCTGAGTGGCTCGGACGCTCGAGACCGGGCCCGCCCGCTGGGCGCGGCAAGAAGGAGCGGTGCGCCGCGGCCATAGGCAGCGCAAGGGGGAGGCTGCACTCCGCTATGCGCAGCGCGCCGGATCGGGTCAGCTCCCGCCAAAGCACCCATCGCTCCTCAAAGGCGCTCAACTCGGGCATCCAACTCCCACCCTGCGCCGATAGCTCAGGTGACTCGCCCAGCAACTCCGCCACCAGGGCCGAAGCCGTGGCCGGCCGGCCGGAAAGCAAGTCGACGGCTCCGTGCGCACGAGGTGTCAGAAGCAAGCGCCCTGCCGCGGCATTAAGCACCCCGCTGGCATCTCCATCGCGCGCGAGCGTGATTTCGTCCGTCTCCTGGAGGAGAAGGACTGCTTGTTGCCTGGACACGGCCAGGAAGAGGTACTGGGCGCCCTCACGCAGCCTTTCCGCCTCCTCGAAGCGAGACGATCCCGCCAGGGCCGCCATTCGCGCCCAGATCCGCTCACTCCAGAGACGGGCGGGCACCTCCCATACCGAGGAAGCCGAAGGCGGGTCCGGTTCCTCCTGTGCCGGCCAATCCGGGTGCAGTTCTGGCAGGAGGGCGCAGCGCAGGGCGTATTCGGCGGCCTGGGCACTGCGCCGGCTCCGAAAGGGCCCGATTGCGATCTCGCCCGCCTTGGTCCGTGTCGAGGCCATGGCGACTCGCAGGGAAGGGGAGCCGCCCTTGCCCGGCGAGATCACGAGTGCCCGGTAACCTTTTTCACTTTTGTTCAGCAGGCGGTTGTGGCGCGGCGCCAGGCGGCGTATCAAGCGCGCTTCGGCGACGACTGCCTCCGTTTCGCTGGCAAAGGTCATGTATCCAATGCGCGTGGCTCCGGTCAGCAACGGGTCGACCTTGGGTCGCGAATCGGAGGTGAAGTACGAGCGGAACCTGGCGTTTATGTCCACCGCTTTCCCGACGTAGCTGATGGCTCCGTCAGCCTCCTCCATCCAATAGATCCCGGGACGCCGAGGCAGATAGCTGCAGGCGCGCATCTTGGCGGCATGGGCTTTGCTCAACCGGCTCGGCATGCTCTGGAGCTCGGGCAGACTGCCGACTCCGAAGGCGGAGGCCCGCTCTATCAGGTGGTGGAGCAGATCGACTGTGGCGAGCACATCGGCCATGGCGCGATGACTGGGTTGATGCGGGAGCTTCAGCTCCGCCGCAAGGCTCCCCAACTTGAAGTTGGAGACCTCTCCGAAAAGAAGCTTGCGCGCCAGGGTAAGCGTGTCGAGCGTCGGATTGTCCAGGGGCAGCATCTCCGACAGCGAGCCGAGGCCGTGGTTGATGAAAGAGAGGTCGAAGCGCACGTTGTGGCCGACCACCACTGCACCCTCGGCCATCGCGCTCAGCTCGAGGAGCACGGCCGACAGTGGAGGCGCACCCGCCAGCATCTGAGGGTAGATGCCGGTAAGAGCGGAGATGACGGGGGGTATGGGGCCGCCGATGGCCACCAGGCTGTCGAGGCGGGCCAAGACCTCGCCCCCTTGCACCAGCAGCGCCGCAATCTCGGTTATCTCCGAGCTGGCCGCAGAGGTGCCAGTGGTCTCGATGTCTAGGACGAGGAAGCGGATCTTGTCCAGAGTGGCCAATTCGTCTTCGAGAAGCAGCTGTCGCGACACGGCCCCGGCCCTATGGAACGTTTGTTCGATAATCCTAACCGGGCGCAGACGGCGGGGCCGGGCAATTGGGTGCAAGTGCCGCCTCGGCCATAAGATGACTGCAATGGAAACTCCGAGGTACAGGTGCGACAACTGCGGGAACAAGACTCGCTTCGACGTGGTGGGGACTGAGAGCT
>JAKAOC010000078.1 GCA_021823385.1 Actinomycetes bacterium | reverse complement strand
GCGAGCGCCCACAGCAGGTGCCTACATAGGACGGCGTCGAAGATACCGGGCCGGAAGGGAGGATCCGCGGCGTCACCGAGGCAGGCCTCCACCTCCACCCCGAACCGGGAGGCCTCGGCCCGCGCCACCTCGGCCATGGCCATCGAGGAGTCGAGCCCCACCACCCCATAGCCGCGCTCGGCAAGCAGGACCGAGAGCGAACCCGTCCCACAACCCAGGTCGGCCAACCCGTGATCCGGCTGCTCGTCGAGGGTCGGCCAGGGAGTCCCAGCCGCCGTCCATTCCCCTGCTCGCGCTCATGCCCTCAAAACAGAAAGAGACCAAGGAAGTCACGGGCGCCCATGGAGAGCGCCCGGCCGGGATCCCCCGTCACCGCCATGACATTCTCCTGCACCCGCGGCAGCCGTTCCAGGTTCGCACTCAGCTTGGCGGCGACCGCGGCGGCAGCCTCGTCGCGCCGGCGCGGATGCCCCAGGGGATACTCGACCGAAAGCGTCTCGGTGGAGCTCCCGTCCACAAAGCGGACGGTCACGGCATTGGCCACCGAACGCTTGGCGGGATCGAGGTAGTCCCTCGAGAATCCCGGATCCTCCACCACGCGCATCTTGGCGCGCAATGCGTCGATACGTGGATCGGCGGCCGCCTCGTCCTCGTAGTCGAGGTGGGAGAGTGACCCCTTGATCAACCCGATCGCGACGATGTACTCCAGGGAGTGGTCGCGGTCGGCGGGGTTGTTGAGCGGACCGGTCTTGGAGATGATCCTCATCGCCGAGCGCTGGGTGGTGACCTCCACCCTCTCGATCTCCTCCAGGCGTCCTGCAACCTGCGGGTGCAGGGCCACCGCCGCCTCCAAGGCGCTCTGGGCATGGTACTCCGCCGGATATGGCACCTTGAACAGGACGTTCTCCATTACGTAGCTTCCCAGGGGCTGCGCCAACTCGAGTCGCTCGCCTCCCAGGTAGGAATCCGAGAAACCCCAAGTGGGCGCGCTCACCGCGCGCGGGTAGCCAGGCTCGCCGGAGACGGCCCTGAGCAGGAGCTCGAGTCCCCGAGCGGTCTGTTCCCCCGCAGCCCAGGACTTGCGCTCGCCGGCGTTGGGGGCATGCCGGTAGCAGCGCAGCGTCGTACCGTCCACGAAGGCCTGGCTGACGGCGTTGGCGGTCTCGAGCACCCCGGCTCCCATGAGGCGGGCCGAGGCCGCGGCCGAGGCGATGCGCACGTAGGCGACGTGATCATATCCGCGCTCGTTGAGAGCGCATGACATGGAGAGCACGCCCTGGACCTCGTGCGCCACCACCATCGCCGCGCAGAGATCGGCCACCGTGACCCGTCCGGAGCGGATCCAGGCGGCCGAGAGGATGGCACCCAGACTGTCGGAGGGATGCCCCCACTCAAGAGCCAGGAAGGTGTCGTTGTAGTCGAGCCAGCGCACCAGGGTCCCGTTGGCAAAGGCGGCGCGCAGGGCGGGAAAGCGGAGGCCGGTGCCGATCACCGGCACCTCCCCCGGCGCCTCGCCACGCAGAAACGGGGGATCCACCACCGCCATCGCCCTGCCCACCCCGCCGGCCAGCACCGCACAGCCCAGTGCGTCGGCGAGAGACAGCGCCGCGGTACGCATGGCCACTTCCGATGGTTGCGGCCCCGCCGCCGCGTATTCGGCAATCTCGGCGATCACCCCGTCGTATCCGGCCAGCTCCACCGCTCGCACCTCTCCCCCTTCCCGGCAAGCCGGCTACCTGAAGCGGCTCTCCAGCTCGTCAAACTCCTGCTTGTGCACAAGTGCCTGACGTTCGTCCCAGCGGGCCAGCGAGACCGACTCCGGGTCGAGCACGCCCTTTTCCTGCAGTGACACCAGCACTTGGCGCATCCCGTGCACCGCCCCCTGGAGGGCGGCGTTGGCGTAGAGGACGAAGGTGAATCCGCTCAGCTCGTCGATCGGCACGAGCGGAGTCTTGCCCCCTTCCACCAGGTTGGCCACCATCGGCACCCCCGGAAGCAGCCCGGGAAGGGCGATGAGATCCTCCTTGGTGCTGGGCGCCTCGATGAAGACCGCGTCGGCCCCTGCCAAGACATAGCTGCGGGCGCGCTCCACTGCACTCGCCAGCCCTTCGGTGGCCGCAGCGTCGGTGCGGGCGATGATGACCAGGCCGGGATCGCTTCTGGCCTCGGCCGCCGCCGCAATCTTGGATGCCGCCTCATCGGAGGATATGACCTCTTTGTTATCGAAGTGCCCGCAGCGCTTCGGGAAGCGCTGGTCCTCGAGCTGGATGGCGCTCGCGCCCGCGCGCTCAAGGCGGCGGACCGCGCGCATCACGCCGATGGCGTTGCCGAAGCCGGTGTCCGCATCCACCACCAGCGGCAGCTTGACGGCGTCTGCAATTGCCTCGGTGTGGGCCACCAGCTCGTCCAGCGTGACGAGGCCGATATCGGGAACGCCTAGAAAGGTGTTGGCGATGCCGGCCCCGGTGACGTAGACCGCCTCGAAGCCGCACTCCTCCACCACCCGGGCCGCGAGCGCATTGGCCGCGCCGGGAAGGAGTATCGGACTGCCCGACCGTGCCATCCTCGCGCGCAGCCGCAGGCGCATCTCACCGGCTTTGCTGTCGGCCATCTCCCCCCTCTTTCGGCTCTGGGCTTTCGGGCGAGCTTACTCCGGGGTGTCGTCGGCCGCCCAACGCACCCCTCAGTCCCAGACCGCCTCCAGGTGCCACTCCGACCCCTCCACCAGCACGAGCACCATCTCTCCACCGCCGAGGCGGAGCCGGAGACGGGCGAGGCGGCGATTGCGGGCCGGATCCCACCATCTCTCCGACATCGGCCAAGGGCCGGCGAAGGAGTCCACCTTCCTGGCGGGGTCGAAGAAGCCCGGCACCAGCAGCAAGGCCGGATCCGCCGAGAGACCTCCCGAGGAGGAGACCGAGACCTGCTGGCCGTCCTTGCCCAGCAGAGAGGCCGGGAGCGCCGGATCGAAGACCTGGGCGGGGGCGGATCCGCGCAGCCTTCCCGGCCAGGGAGCCTCTCCGAGCCGCGGCGGGGTGGACGAGAAGAGATCCATCCTCCATGGAACCAGGCGGAATTGGTCGCGCGGAGACCGCCCCTCGGCGGAGCGGGGCACGCGCACCGAATCCGGGCCCAGCCTGGCCCGCACCCGCTCCACGGAGCGCATGACCCTCTCGGCCGGCCGCGAAGGCAGGGAGTAGAAGTCGAGCTGCTCCGAGGGAGAGGTGGTCGACTGCAGCACAACCACGTCGCAGCGGATCACCCCTGCCGAAGGCGGCTCACGCCCGGCTCCTGGGGAGTGCGTCGTCCACGCCTCGAGTTGCCAACGCGCCCAGGCGACAAGGAAAGAGAGCGAAATCGGCGTGTTGCTGGACCAGACGCGTGAGATCGACTCGGCGTTCTCGGTCTCGAAGGAGATCCGCACCGAGAGCGGGTACTCCCCTTTGTGTTCCAAGGATGCGAAGAGATCGCCGGCGCCTGCCCGCACGGCGAAGACGATGCTCTCGGCCAGGTAAGCAGGCGGGTCGAGCTCGATCGCCGTGCTCGCTTCCTCATGGGCCTCCCGGGCGGCAACCCGCCTGGGATCCACCCCAATGGCCAGGTCGAAGGCGCTCATGCCGAATGTGCCGAAACGCTCGGCCAACAGCCTGCGCGGAAGCGCAGCCAGGTCGCCGACCCGCTTTATCCCGGCATCAGCCAGCGTGGCCACCTCCTCGCTCGGTCCGAAGACCCCGATCGGGAAGCCGGCCAAAAACTCCTTCGCAGCCCCGGGGGAGACGGATACGCCGTAGCGGGCGGCAGCCTTGGCGGCAAAGGAGCCGTCGGCCACCCCCAGGGAGTACCAGCGGCCCGACAGCCCCTCGGCACACACCCCCGCCAGTTTGGGACGGGCCGGGAAAGCGGGGCGCCAGTCGTGGAGGTGGGCTCCCCCCTCCAGCTCCAGCGAGTCCAGGGCGGCCAGAACTTTGGCAAGCAGGCTCTCCTCGCCACCGAAGTAGGCAGCCGGCCCGCGAACCTCGAAGGCGCAGCTGCCGCCCGGGAACACCTCCACCTCCGGGCAAAAGGTCTCCAGCAGCGCGGCCACCTTCTCGAAGGCCCTGCCTTCGGCCTCCGGATCCTCGTCGATCAGGGCGAGACCGGAGGACTTCTGCAGGGCGGCAGGCACCCGCTCCCCTGTCGCCACCCCCGCCTTTGCGGCCGCGACCGTTGCGGCCGCGACCCGGCCCCGGCTCACCACCGCGACCTGCGCTTCGGGAGGGATCCCTCGGGAAATAAAGGGCCAGGCGGGGGAAAAGAGAACGAGCGTGCGAGGGGAAGGCGCCGGGGCGAAAAGCTCCCCCTCCCCAGTGGCCCGCCGTCGGCGCCCGCTCATGACGCAGCCAGGCGCGCGGTCCGGGCCGGCCCCCTCTTGCTCGCCCCCACCTCCACCGCCATGCTGCGGGACCCGAGCGCATCCAAAGGCCCCGGAGTCCAGAGTGAGCCGCCGGCAAACAAGGAGAAGTCACTCCGCTCCGGCCAGGCCGGGCGGCCGGAGCGGGAAAAGACGATCAGAACCGAGCGCTCCCTTCTCGCTTTCTCCGCAAGCCTGCGCGCCCGGACCGAGTCGCGAACCGGCCCGATCACCACCAGATCGAAGCCGTCCAGCATGACCGAGGCCGCATCGACGGCCTCCTGCGGCAGACACTGCACCGTGACCACCCTGCCCAGATCCACCCCTAGGCCGGTGGCAGCGGCATAACCGAGGTGCTCGAGCCCAACGATGGCAGCCCAGCCACCCTTGGAGGTCGGCAGGGAAAGGAGGGAGAAAAGGAGCGTGGTCGCCCCGCAGCCGGGCCTGCCGCCGATAAGCCCCACGGAGCCACGGCGCAGATAGGATCCCGGGAAGAGCGGCTCCAGCCGGGAGGAGATCTCCATGGTCTGGCCGGCCGAAAGCGCCTGGGGGGTTGTCATCGACCCGAGATCGGCAAGAGCCAAGTTCCTCATGGCCCAATTATATCGAACATATGTTCGATTCCCTAGGACCCGCACAGATAAGAAACGAGGTGCGGTTCCCGACCCCCAGCGGCCCGCGCACGAAGAAGCGGTCGGCCCCGGGTTTCCCCGGAGCCGGCCGCGCCTGGTGGAGAGACTATCGCCGCACTAGTCGGCAGCCATCGCCACGATGGGCTGATTCAGCCTGGTCCCGCCCATGGATCCCATGAACTGCGCAGCACCGAAGCTGAAGATCCCGCCGTCCTTGGCGACCAGCCAGTAGCCCTGTGCATCGGGCACGGTGGCCATGCCGACGACCGGAGCGTTCAGCCTGGTCCCGCCCATGGATCCCATGAACTGCGCAGCACCGAAGCTGAAGATCCCGCCGTCGGAGGCGACCAGCCAGTAGCCATTGCCGGAAGGCGTGACCGCCATGCCGACCACGGGCTGGTTCAGCTTCATGGCCCCGGTGGAGCCATAGAAGGTGGCGTCACCGAAGCTGAAGATCCCGCCGTCGGAGGCGACCAGCCAGTAGCCATTGCCGGAAGGCGTGACCGCCATGCCGACCACGGGCTGGTTCAGCTTCATGGCCCCGGTGGAGCCGTAGAAGGTGGCGTCACCGAAGCTGAAGATCCCGCCGTCGGAGGCGACCAGCCAGTAACCCCGGCCGTCATGAGTGCTGGCCATGCCGACGACCGGCTGGTTCAGCTTCATGGCCCCGGTGGAGCCGTAGAAGGTGGCGTCACCGAAGCTGAAGACGCCGCCGTCCTTGGCGACCAACCAGTAGCCGTCACCCGAGGTGGAGTTAGCCATGCCCACGACCGGCTGGTTCAGCGTGGTTCCGCCCATGGAGCCCCTGAACTGAGAGCTGCCAAAGTTGAACACGCCGCCGTCCGCAGCCGCGAAACGATACCCGGTACCACGCGCGGTCACACTGAAGGCACCCGCCATGGTAGCCGAGTCGCTTCCGGGATTCATCACCGAGACGTCCCGCGTTCCGGTGGTGGTAACCGCGGAGACGTCAACCTTCAGGTCGATCCGGGTCGAGGAGACCCAGGTAACCGAAGTGACCGTGGTTCCGCTGCCCAGGCTGACGGGCAGGTCGCCCGCAGCAAAGGGCTTGCTGAAGTTGGTGCCGGTCACCGTGATGCTCTGCGTGTTGCGCCCGCGGCCCGCCGAATTGGGGGTCACCGCGGTCACCGTCGGAGCTCCGAAGGTGCGCACGTAGATCGCGGACTCGGTGCTGACACCGGTCACGTCGCCCTCGGTGGTGACGGCACGATCACCGGTCAGGTTGCCGTTGGACCCGAAGGCCACGTAGCGCCCGTCAAAGGTGATGTCCGGATCCTGACCATTGACCAGGTCAACGGTGGCTCCGGTATGCCCGTCCACCTTGGTCCCGGTGGCGTCGGTCCCGGTGGGGCCGGCCACGCTTGCCCTTGTCACGGTGTGGTTGACCATGTCGTAGACGTAGACATCCATCACGCCGTTGACGTCATCCGATGTCAGCGGGGCGAAGGACTGGAACGCTGCGAAATTACCGTCACCGCTTATCTGGGGCGCGGCGCCCACAGGCGGAGTGAGGGTGTATTCAGTCGGAACCGCAGTCGCCTGGCTCCCATCCGCGTTCACACTGACCCTGGTGATGGCCCCGGTCTGCAGGTCCTTCACGAAAGCGTCGGTTTGGGCGTTGGTGTCCCCGGGCACCAGGTTGGTGGCATCCGAGTCGAAGGCCACGAAGTTGCCGTTGTCCGATATGGACGGCACGCCCACGACAGCGCTGTTGGCGTCACCCTGCACTCCGGTGGCATCGGTGCTCACCACGGTGTTGGTGCCGGTCTGCATGTCGTGCACGAAGATCTGCTGCCCCGCGGTGGCTACGCCCGGCACCAGGTTGGTGGCCTGGGAGGCGAATACCACGAAATGGCCGTCAGGCGTTATCGACGGATAGATGGAGTTGCCGGAGCCCAGCGTCGCCACCCCTGCCGAGGTTGTCGCGCTGACCGGTATCACCTCACCCGTCTTGGTGTTATAGGCGTATACCTCCGTCGGGGTCCCTCCGGTGGAGGAATACTGCCCGGCGAGCAGTGCCGATGATTGGAAGACCACGTAGGTCCCGTTTTGCGAGATCGCCGGGAAGTCCGACTGCCCGGCTCCCGCGACGCCGTCGGAATCCACACTCACCAGCTTGGTGGTGCCGGTCATGGCATCATAGAGATAGACTTGCCGGTCGCTCCCGTAGATCGCATAGGCGACGTAGCGGCCGTCAGGGCTGATGGCCGGGTTCTGGTCCATCGCGGAGGAGATCCGCACGCTGGTGTTCTTTACACGATCGACCAGGTACACGCCCTGATCGGCGCTGGAGCGGCCGATCATCACGAAGTAGCGGCCGTCTTCCGACATCGCCTCCGCCTCACGAGAGCTCGTCCCGCTCACGCCGCTCACATTGGAGATGAGCACTTCGTCCGCCGCCGCCGCGGCCGGCACGGCGCCCGAGTAGGCGACCAGCCCACTCACCATGATTCCGGCCGCTGCGACCGACGTAAGCATTCGCTTCGAGCTTGACATTAGAGTCACCCACTTTCATAGGGCGAGAGAATTTCACATCCTCCCCGGGCCGCCAAGGGCACTGTGGGCAAGGAGCGATCAGATCGGCCGCTTATGGGGGCCGCTCAGCCCATGAAGGGCTCCTGCATCTCCTGGGAGCGCGCATGGCACCCCCCTTTCACCTGCCACTAACAGCGCTGGAACGCTGTCAGATGATTCTGCGACGCCGCGAGCAGGTTCTTGAATACCGCCGTGGCGTCCGTGTAGCCGGTGACTTGAGGGATGTATTGGTTGTAAAGCGCGATGATGTTCTGCTCGGTGGTGATTCCGAGCTGACATGCCGTCGTATAGCCGGACGGCGCCGCAGTGCCGGTGAAAGGACCGGCGGGAAGCGTGACACCGTGGTTCTTGGCCACCCCGGCAAGGGTGGTCATGTGCGTCTGCTCGGCGTTGGCGACGGCCGCAAAGGGTCCGACTTCGCCGTAGGCGAGCACGACATTGTTGTAGGTCGCACGGGCGTTCGCCTCGGCGCCATAGAGCTTTCCGATTGCCTCCGCTAGCTGTGCGTCGGAAGGCAGGGTTGAACTCGGCGAAGGATTTAGCGTGCTTCCCGTAGCTCCGCGCACCGTCGAGGTGGTGCCAAGCGACGACGAAGGCGACGAAGACGGCGCGCTCGAACCGCAGGCGGCGGCTCCCAAGCTCATCACTCCCAGCACCGCCATGATGCTTGATGTACGTGCCATTATTCGCCTCTGGGTTCCTTCCACGTTTGACCAAAACGCTAAGAAGGTGGCGCATGGCCTGTTAGGCCGAAGTTCCCCCCATTCAATGCCCCTCTGACCCCCCACATCCCCGCTGAGCTGGGTCGACACGGTCCCTGGTTCGGGATGATGTAGTCATGTAGACTACGGTGCGATAGCTTGCCATA
>JAKAOC010000077.1 GCA_021823385.1 Actinomycetes bacterium | reverse complement strand
GGGGCGGCCGTGCTATCGTCGTGGTAGTCGAAACCGGCGGCGCGCTGCTCGCGGCCGCGGCCGAGGCGACCGTCACCGGAGGCGCCATCGTCGTCGCGGGAGCCGAGGTGGTTGGAGGGGCGCTGGTCGTCGGCGGAATCGTGGTAGGGGACGCGATGGGGCAGCTCACATTGGTGTCGGTGGCGCCGACCGTCTCGTTGGCATCCTCGCCCGAAAGACTCGAGCAGTACGACTCGGCCGGAATGCCGCCCAACACGAAGTTGGAGGCGCTGGAGTTTCCGGAGATCACCGCGGTCGCCGACAGAAGCGGCTTCGGGTTTCCTTGCGCATCGGTGTTCGAGGCATTCTCGTCGAAAATGTACTGGGTGGTGTTGCCGGCGCCCTTGGTGCCCTTGGTGCTGCTGGATCCGCAGTATTGCTTTTGGGGCGTCCCGCTCCAGCAGGCGGTGATGGTGTCCGGAGCTGCCGAGGGGGTCACGTTCAGCACGAACAGCCAGTAGGTGCCGTCCGACGACGCCACCGAGGTGTTGGTGATCGAGGATCCGAGGGTGCAAACGGTGTCTTGGGCCGTCGAGTTGTAAACGCAGGTCCCGGACGGCGACGCGAATGCATCGCTGGAATTAAAGAGAAAAAGTGCCAAAGACAGCAATGCTGCCATGGCAAATAGCCACCGGCCGATGCCGCGACCCAACGACACGCCACTCCCTTTTCATGACCGCGACCGAGCGCACGATAAGCCGCTTGCTGAGGATCGGTGCGACCAAGCACGACTCCACGCGGCGTATGCGACAGCAAAAGGATAACAGGCTGCCTATCGCAACATGACCTAGTTGTGGCGGAATTTCTCCAACAAAATTGACCAGGCCCCGAATCAAAGCGAGCCTCGGCAAGGTCACATCCGCCCGATTTCATTCGGATACGAACGATACTTTCTCCAACTTTGGGGGCCGCGGATGCCACTCAATACGCGGCGTGGGCCGCCTGATGTGTGGCCGACCCCCCAAACTCGTTTTCGGCGCAGTAACTTTTACCTGAGGAAAAGGCTGGGGGGAAGCGAATTGGCCATCCCGCTTGAAGACGAGCATGCGGGGGCATGGCGGATGCCGGACCCTGCCTGGAGGAACCCCGTACGAGTCCTTTCCATCGACGGAGGCGGGATTCGCGGCGTGATCCCAGCAATGGTCCTTGCCGAGCTCGAAGCGAGGACCGGCAAGGCCACGTCAAGCCTCTTCGACCTGATCGCCGGGACCTCGATAGGTGGGATAATCGCCCTTGGCCTGGTCGCACCCGGGCCGGACGGCGCACCGGTCTGGAGCGCACGCGAGCTGATCGCCATGTTCGAGAGGGCATCGAACGAGATCTTCGTCCCTACCGGGCATTCCGTGCTGCACGGCGTGCTTCATCATCGCTACGCCTCCGAGTACATCGAGGCGACCCTGATCCGCTACCTGGGGAGTAACAAGATCTCCGATGCGTTGTGCGACGTTTTGCTCACCGCTTACGACCTGAGCGCGAGGGAGCCCTATTTCATCACCTCCATGGCGGCCAAGTCGGATCGCGAGCACGACCTTCCGATGTGGATGGCCGGCCGGGCCACCTCGGCTGCGCCAACCTACTTCGAGCCGGCCCGTTTCCACCCCGCGAGCGAGAAGCTGCTGCTGGACGGCGGCGTCTACGCCAACAACCCCGCCATGTGCGCCTTTGCCGAGGTGGTGAAGTACCGGCGCAACTTCGACATGCAGATGGTTTCGCTTGGCACCGGCTCATCGAAACGGGCCATGGCGCATCAGGAAGTCAGCGACTGGGGGCTCGCCCAATGGGCCAGGCCAATCCTCCACGTGCTGATGGACGGGGCCAGCCATGTGGTGCACCGACAGCTGCGGGAGATGCTTCCCGCCGATGCGTACTGGCGCCTGCAGGTCGACCTTGCACACGCCTCGGAGTCGATCGACGACGCCACACCCCAGAACCTCGCGGATCTTATGGCCGCAGGAGAAAGACTCGTGAAGTCCACGGATCGCGAACTCGACGAGATTTGCGCGACCCTGACCGCTTGAGCGCTCCCCACCTCACCGGGGCAAGGCGGACGCGCCACGTCCAGAGCCCGCAATTCATCTACTAGCCGAGCGAACGACGGTTCACCGCTAGTGCTTGCCGCCGTCCTGCTCGGGACGGGTGCCCGGCCTGACTCCGGCGGGATTCCTCCCGGCCGACGATGGAGGCAGTGGCAAGTCCTCCTTGATCAGACCGCAGCGATGGCACTCCCAGCGCCGTGCGGGCGGATAGGACAGCGCCCACCAATCATGAGTCGTCCAACGGCAAACGAGCCGATTCAGCCATGCGCGCACGGCTCCAATTTAGCGCCGGCCTTGGCCCGCGTCCCGCCAGACCCGCTTGTCCTCCTTTCTCCGCACCGCCAGGCGGACCTACCATGACAGCGGCGATGCTGCGACCGCCACGTCGTCGAAGTAGATGTCGAAAGTCCGGCCCGAGGACGTGTC
This sequence comes from Actinomycetes bacterium, assembly GCA_021823385.1. Next base: position 5,949 of record JAKAOC010000077.1, on the reverse strand, counting down.
CCCGAGTTGCAGGGTGGTGATCGGCGATGACCCCAGGTCCTGAGAGGTGAGCGCCAGTCCCGCCACCGGAGCTCCGTCCAGATATGCAGTGATGGCCCCGCCGGAGAGAGTCATCGACACGTCCAGAGTGACCAGATGCCAGGCACCGGCGGTGACCTGTGTCGCGCTGGTCGCTGTCACCCCGCCGACGTTGTTCCTCACCGCAAGCTTGCCGGTCGGGCTGAGGTAGATGTTCACCATCGATGCGCCCGTGGAGCTCCTCAATCCGAAAAGGTTGGCCGACGTCGAGGCACTAACCACGTATACCCAGGCCTGGCTCCAGGTCTCGGCGTAGAACCCGCCAAGGCTCGCGTAAGCGAAGGCGGGCGAACCGCTGCTTGGGGCCTCGGCCGCGTAGACGCCAGAGTGCACCAGCGCCGACTCGGCTGCCATGGCGCTCACCGTCTGCCACTGGGAAAGGCCGGCGTATTCGAAGCCATCGGAGAAGATATCGCCCGCCGCGGGCGTCGCAACGGCCAGAGACGCGCCTGGCGCCGCGTTGCCCGCGGCGTCCAACGCGACCACCTGGTACTGGTAATGACCTTCGGGCGCGACACCGGTGTCCAAGTAGGAGACACCTGAGACCGTCGCCACCTTCACCCCGTCACGGAGCACCTGATAGGCCACCACGCCGACGTTGTCACTCGAAGGGCTCCAGCCCAGGAGGGCCGAGTCGGAGGTGACCGAGGTGGCCCGCATGCCGCTCGGAGCCGTGGGAGGCACCGTATCGGCCGGTGCCGCCACCATCACCGCCGGGCTCGGCAGGGACAGGTTTCCAGCCAGGTCGATGGCCTGGATCTGGTAAGAGTAGGACGAGCCCGGGACCAGATTCGTGTCCACGAAGCCGGTCGAGCCGGACCGCAGGAGGGCGGTCGAGTATCCACCCCTGACCACCTTGTAGCCGTACACGCCCACGTTGTCCGTGGAAGCCTTCCAGCTGAGCGACACAGAGGTTGGAGCCAAGATCACAGCGGCCGGCAAGCCGGGCGCCGAGGGAGGCGAAGTATCGGAAACGCCCGAAGTCGCCACGGCACTCGAGGCGGCATTGCCGGCCAGATCGCGGGCGACGACCGTGTAGGTGAAGGAGATCCCCTTTGGCACCGGGCTATCGACATAACCCTTCGCCGTGGGACCCACCGTGGCGAGGTACAGCCCGTTGCGATATATGTCGTATGCGCTGACCCCGACGTTGTCCGTCGATGGCTGCCAGGAAAGCCGGACCACCGTTGGGCTCGGCTCGGCAAAGGAGAGGGCACCCGGGACCGAAGGGGTGGCCGTGTCGGCCTCGAAGTCGTAGGTGACCTGGTCAAAGGAGACGCCGGCCGCGTTAATGGGAGTGACCGTGACGTTCGAGCCCGACACCGTCACCCGGAGGAAGTTGTAGACCTGCGAATCAGAGGTCGGAACCGGCGCGGCTCCACATGCCGACCCCTTCCCATTGCTGTACGACCAGCCGACCGCGTAGGCGTCGGTCGTCGAGCAGCGGCCGACCGGCTCGGCCACCCCTCCGCCACCACCGGTCACATAGCTGGTCACGCCTCCCGGGACGGCAACATTGCGCTGATAGATGTGCGCATGGCCGCTGAATGCGAGCTCGACGCCGTTGTCATGGAGAAGCTGCTCGAGGCTGAACGCGCTCGCAGGGGTGTTGTCCAAGTAGCCATCGTTCGGCTGCGTCGCGTTGTCGGAATACAGCGGGAAGTGGAAGAAAGCGAACTTGAGACCACCCGGGTGCGCGGCCAGATCACGAGCCAGCCACTGGTACTCGGCCGAGGTCACCGTCCAGTGCGCATCGTGGTCGAGCTGGTATATCGCGCAGTTGGAGCCGCAGGTCCCCCCGCTGGCGGTTCCGACGTTTGTGTTGCCCCAGGACGCCTCGAGCATGTAGAAGCGGACCCCGCCGGTGGAAAAGGCATAGGTGGTGGTCGGATAGCTCATGGCCGTTGATCCGTCTATGGACGGGTAGCTCACCATCGAGTACATACCGCCCGAGGCAGCGGCGGAGATGTCCTCGGGCCAGACGGCCAAGGAGGTCGCGTTCATCCCGTGATTCCCGTCGGTCTGCATGAGCGGAATGGTCTCGCCCGGCGCCGCCCAGTACTCGGGAGCAAAAACGGCGCTCACGTTCGCTCCGGTTTGATACAGATCGCCATAGTTGGTCTGACTGCCGCCCATGTAGGCCGTGTCGCCCACCGAGATGGCAAAGGTGGCTCCGCTTCCTGCGATCTCAGCGTCTATGGCGGCCTGGTTCCGGTTAACCGAGCCGTCGTTCACACCGCTGTTGGTTGTGTCGCCCCAATCTCCCAGAACATCGAAGGTGAACGGCTGGGTGCCATTGGCCGGCTGCATTGTGGTGAACTCGGGCGAGGGATTCGATCCTAGAAAGTCGACCGGCAGGGAGCCCGCCGAAAGTATCCGGTAGCAGTAGGTGGTGTTCGGGCTCAAACCCGAAAGGCGGACGTCGTTCATGTACTCCCGGACCGATCCGACGGTGACCGGATTGCCGAGGCTCGCGGATATCACCGTGTTGGCGTCGCAGGCCCCTGGCGGCCCGTACTCGACCACCCCCCGGTATTGGCTAGCCGTTGCCCAGCTCACCTGAACACCGCTCTGGGTCAGGTCACTCAGGTACGGGGCTCTGGTCAGCTCGGAGCTGACGCCCGCAACCACGGAAGCGCCCGCGGTCGCCGGCGGCGCAAGCACGGAGAGCGTCAGGGCGCCGGCGCCCACCAGGACGGCCGCCCTATGTGCCGTCCGTGCGGACGGCGCCCGGCTTCCGCTTGCCGCAACGGTCCACCATCTCGTCGATCGATTCATCCGGCACCTCCTAGGTGACCTGTCCCCCCGTTGTGGGGGGATCAGCCCCTCACTGTTGGTACGAAACTCGTAGTGCATGCGGCCCGGGCGCCCAGCATGGCGACCTCCGTCTGGAGCCGGACATTCCTGCCCACCTCCGAGGATGTGATCGGCACCGCGACGTAGATCCGGCCGCTGGGTGCACTCTTGGCGTAGCCCCAGACCGGCGATCCGGAAACCTTGGTGAGGCGCACCTGCGCGCCCGGCGCGCTGGACACGACCACCGTCGCCGAGGCGCCGCCCGGCACCACCGACTGGGAGATCTCCATCACTTCGCAGGCCAGCGCCTTAGGCGTGAACGAGCCTTCGCAACCGGCCTGGCTCCCCTGCAGCCTGACCTGGGCGGTGAGGCTCACTGTCCGGCCCGGGGTCGCGTTGGGATTGGCAAGCTTGAACACGACGTCGCCGTTCTGGTCCGCTTGCTCGCCGTAGCTGCTCGTGTAGGTGGCGTAGCCCGCACTCAGTGAGACCCAGGCGCCGGCGGTGGTGCTAACCGTGACGGCCTCGGAACTGTCTCCTATATCGGGATTGGCGTTGGAGACGGATATCACGCAGCCGCTCACCTGCAGGCGCGCTGCGGGCGTGTAAATCTTGGGCTTGGCCGGCCGGGCCGCAGGCGCGGACGCCGATGGCGCGGCGATGCCGGGCGGTGCCGGCAGTGCGCCCGAGGCCGGAGGGCGCGTCGCCATCGAAGCCAGCGCCACCACCACCACGGCTGCTGCGGCCGCCAACTGGCGCGGAGTAACAGCCATCATGCCTCCCCTCTTGCGGCTCCGGAGATGATCGAAGTGAGCGTCGACAGGCTCTGGGTTCCATATCGTTCGAGCGGCACGACGTAGGTCCCCTCGGTAATCTCGTTCCAGCTGATGACCAGCCAGGCGTCGGGTCTCGCGGCGGCGTTGCCGGCAAAGAGGTCGCGCATGGTCTGCCCGCCCGCCCTGGGAACGCAGTTGGTTCCCCCGGCGAGCTGCTTGTCGTAGCCGGGAGCCAGGGGGCTGAAGAACTGCTTGGTGCTCCCGTCCGGATTCCGCTCGGAACGCACCATCGCGGCCAGTGAGGCGATCCTCGCATAGGACGCGGCGCCGGGCGGCTCGCTCGACCAGTAGTACTGGTCGGCATCGAAGACGGCGCCCCGGGAAGCGTTCCAGCTGCGCCAGTTCTCGTCACCCACCAGGTAAAAGTGCTTCCTCCAGGCGCCGCTCAGCTGCTCCAGTAACCCGAGTGGATACTTGCGGCTGCCCATGAGAATGACCGTCACCCGCCCGCCGTTGGAGCGGTCGAAGGCGGGGCTGGCGCCATAGGCCGCCCACAGGTAGCCAAAGTCGTTGTTCATTGCCTGCTCGCTGCGGAGTCGCGACGACGACATGTAGGAGACCCATAACTTGAAGTGGCCCCCGGCCGCGTCGTAAGCCTCGACTGCGCTGACCAGGGTTGCAAGGCGCGCATTGAACGTCGAGGAGGAGGCGCTCTGCCCCGCCTGGCCCGTACCGGCCCAGGCGACCGCAAACCCGGCCAGACCCGCGGAAGCGGCCTCCCGGACGTCGCTTGCGATCCGGGCCGGATCGGATTGATCATAGAGAGGCGCCGAGACGTCGGTCAGCTGATTCCCGGGATAGAGACTTACCGGGTTGCATCCGTTGAGCCCCAGCTTGGCCGGGAGAGGGCTGGGAACCTGGGTGAAGGGATAGGACGGGCCGAGACGGGCACGCCAGTGCGCCGCATCCCACCACAGGTAGTAGAAGGCGAACATCCGCGAGGCGGCGGGCGGGGCTGCGATGCCGGTGTTGGCCGGGGCCGTGGGAGCCGATGGCGCGGTGGTAGAAGGTGCCGCACGCACCGGCCCCGGCGCACCGGGTGCTCCGGACGCTCCGGACGCTCCGGATGCGCCCACGGTGCACCCGGCCAGCGCCACGCCGGCCACGAGCGCCCCAAGCACCGTGCGCGCTCTTGCCATGGCGATCCGGGTCGGCTCCATTCCACTCACCCCCTCGCCGCGGGCAAAGGACCGGTCCGACGCCGATGGGTGCCGAACAAGTAGGCCAGGGCCGCGCCTCCGCCGACAACGAAGAGCACCAGGGCTGCGTCCCCACTTGTTACCACTTTTTCGCTGAGCTCCTGGTTGCGGGAGAGGCGCAACGGGGCGCGAAGATTCATCACCCCGCCCTCCACGACGACGGTGTATTCGCCCCGCGGGATGTCCAGGAACCGCGCGCCGTGCAGCGGGCCGATCCTCAAGGTCTGCTCACTCCGGTCGGGGAAGACGAGCTTCACCGAGGTCCCTGCCGGTGAACCTGCCAGTGCGTCGGTCGCGCGGACGGACAGGTCGAAGAACAGTCCATGAATCACCCACTTCGACGTCGAGAACGGCAGCAGGCGCCACTGGCCCTGATTGACCACGTTCGACCCCCGCACCACTACCGACTGCAATGTGTAAGTGACAAGGCGCCCGTAGATCCCGCCCTTTCCAAGTGCAGGCACAAGCGCCTCCAACCAGACCGGCCCGGCGAGCTGCCTTCCGCTCAGGTTGAGCGTCCTTCCCAGGTTGTCGGTCATGCTCAAGCCGGTGATACCCGAGGGGGCCATTCGCCTGCCGTCCGGTGTGACGACTGAAATGCTCACCCGTTTCGCTTCCGACAGCTCGAGCAGGAGACGCCGCTGGAGGCTGGGGTGATTGGGATCGATCGCCACCCGGTAAAGGCTGACCCGCGTTCCATCCGAGACAATCTGCGTATTGACACCTACGCGCGTGGCGGCGTCCTTCAGCGGCACCGCGGAGAATGTTGCCTGCCCCGACTGGCCGGTGACAGCGCTGAACCCGTCGAGTTGGACGGCAACCCCCGCCGAAGACGGGACCGTCTGTACAACGACGCTCCCCAGCCGCTCTCCCGAGGCGGCGGCTGCGGAAGGGGGTTCCGCCGCCACACCGAAGGCCGCCAAGACGAAGACTCCCACGACCGCCCCAAGCATCCGAACGCCGGTCATCGCCAAAGCTCCAGGATGCGACGCCCTGGCGGCTTCTCGCTCCCGGGCTCCCTGCCGCGGCGTCCGAGATCG
>JAKAOC010000076.1 GCA_021823385.1 Actinomycetes bacterium | reverse complement strand
GATGCAGCGTTCGTAGGAGTAATCCGTCTCCTCCTTGGCCTGCCAAACGGGCGCGTGCCAACCCTCGATCGCGGCACGCACCATCTCGGCGTCGAAATAGGCGCCTTTCACCAGCCGCACCCAGAGAGGGGTCCAGCCACGCTCCACCCTTGCCGTCGACAGGGCGATCACTTTGCCGAGGTCGGCCTCGGCGGTGGTTAGATAGGCCTGGATCACGGCTCCGAGATGCAGCCGCGCGTAGGCGGGGTCCATGGCCAAGCGCTCGAGCAGTTCCAGGGTCGGCTCCCTGGCTTCATGATCCTCCATGTCGAGGAAGCAGAGCAGGCCGGGCTCCAGCGCCTCGCCAAGAACGGGGCGCAGGCGCTCCTGAACCTCGGAGACACCGATTTCCTGGCTGAGCGCTCCGAAGTGCGGGCTCAGCGCGGTCGGCTTGATCGAGATGGAGGCGGCGGGGATCGGCCCGAGATGGTCATGACTCGGCAGACCCGTGAGGCGGCCACTGGCTCGGGAGAGCGCCCTGGCCATCTCGAGCAGACGCTCTTGATAGCGCTCCGCCTCCGCCTGGCTCAGTGTCTTCTCGCCAAGCAGATCGACCGTGGTGGAGATGCCCTGCTTGGCATACGCCTCCGCCCGTGTCGCGATCTCGCCTGTGCTGGAGCCCGCTATGAAGAGGCGAGCCACGCCCTCGATGCCGGAGCGGATCGCCGACACCGCCGCCGCTTCTCCCATGGGGGCCTCGCCCGCCATGCGCAGGCCCCGTGCCACCAGGCCGCTCTCGCCGTCGGCGAGGTACTGGCGGGCATGGTTGTAGATGTCGCGCGCGCCGTGCAGGCGGGGGAAGACGTCCACCAGACGGAAAAGCCGGGTGCGAAAGTCGGCGTCGTGCATGGCGCGGCGCATAACCAGCCTCTGGAAGGCCGGAAGCTGGGCGAGCGAGACGCGCTCGATCCCGGTATCCAGGATTGATTTTGCAACTTGCTTGACCTCGGCCTGTCCCGGCCTGGAAAGGTCCCTGGCCATAGCTGCCTCCTTCTTCCGCCCGTTGCGGCGCGGGCGGAGGCGCCCTACTTGGCCAACCTTAGCCCCGTGTCCGCAGGTGGTGCAGATTTGGCTCCCTATCCAGCGAATTGGGCGGCGCTTTTCAAGGGTGGCGATTTAGGTCTTAGTAGGCTCGGCTTGGGTGCAAAGGATCGTCCTGGGCTTGCGAGCCCCGTCGCCAGGAGGTTCCAGGAAAATGTCGAGTGAAGTGCTTGCGGAAGACAGGTCCGCGGCCACACCCCAACCGCACAGCTTCGCCATCGTGCCCATTCCCGGCCTCGTGGTCGCCGGGGCCTACGTGGTGGCGCTGGTGGTGGCCTTGATAAGTAACACGCATTGGGCCGTGGACTTCTTCCACGTCGTGTCCGGCGGCCTCTGGACCGGAATCGACCTCTTCGTCGGCTTCGTGGTTGGGCCGATCATCGGCAAGATGTCCATCCCGGCCAGAATGGAGTTCACGACCCGGTTCATGCCGAAGATGGTGGTCATAATGCCCGCGCTGGTGGTCGCCACTCTCGCGGCCGGCTTCCAGCTCGCCAGGCAGCAAGGATTCATCCTCTCCTCGTGGCCGGAACATGGCTGGGTGGTTGCCTCCTTCGTCGTGGTGGGAGTGCTGGCGGTGGTCGCCATCGGCGTGCTGGAGCCGGCAAACTTGGCGGTATTGTTCGAGTTGCGCAAGCCGCAGCCCAACGGAGAGCTTGTCGGCCGGCTGATGAAGCGCTTCATCTACACGGCGGGAATCACCGGCGCCATGCAGGTGGCGACCCTGGTAATCATGACAAAGCTGGCGTCGGCATGAGAGCGGCCGTTCCGACGGAGGCCTTCTCGCCTTACAGCGCCAAGCGGCCGCCGATAGGCGTCGTCTGCCAGGTCGCACTTGCGTCGATCGTGCTCTCGGCCGTGGTGCTGGCCGCTCAGATACCCAAGATGAGCGACACGGCGGTGCCGATTGTCTTTGCCGCCCTGGCCTGGGTGCTCTTTCTGGGCGCCGCCTCGATGCTTTCCCGAGTCGGTCCCTTTGCGTGGGGCGTCTTCCGCATGGTGGCGGTCCGCCAGCTGCTGGTGGAGCTGGTGATCGCGGGAATGCTGGAGTTCGTCTTCATCTACGACCACACGCCCGGCAAGGCGCTGGCCATCTTCACGACGTTGGTGGCGGTGTTCTGCCTGGACATCGCGCTCCTGATCGCATTCTCGGTGGCGCGATACCAGGACCCGGCCTAGAGGCCGGACCGCTACCAGGCGTCCAGGTACCCCTCGTCGGGGCCGGGCCGCACGCCTTGGGCTGCATCCAAGGAAAGGGTGATGATCCGGCGCGTCTCGGCCGGATCGATGACGTCGTCGATCTCGAAGACGGAGGCGATTGAGAGCGCCTTGCCGCGCTCGTACATCTGGGCCACGAGCTCCAGGTAGCGCGATTCACGCTCGGCCGGGTCGGCGATTCGATCCAGCTCGCGGCGATAGCCGAGGCGGACCGCGCCCTCGAGGCCCATGCCCCCGAACTCGCCGGTCGGCCATGAGACCGCAACGACCGGCGCCTTGGTGCTGCCCCCGGTCATGGCCATTGCACCGAGCCCGTACGCCTTGCGCAGGACCACTGCGATCATGGGCACCCGGGCGTGCGCACCCGCCAGGAACATGCGGGAAAAGTGCCTGACGGTGGCGGTCTTCTCCGACTCCGGCCCCACCATGAACCCGGGCGTGTCGACCAGGGAGACCAGCGGCAATCCGTGCACGTTGCAGAGCTGGACGAACCGGGCCGCCTTGTCGGCGGCTGGGGCATCGATCGCGCCACCGAGGTGCAGCGGGTTGTTGGCCATCACCCCGACCGCCCGCCCGCCGACCCGGGCCAGGGCTGTGATGATGCCGACGCCGAAGCCGGGCCGGAGTTCCAGGATGCTCCCCTGGTCACAAAGCGTTTCGACGATTGGCCTGACGTCGTACGCCCGCATTCGGTTCTCCGGGACCATCGCACGCAGCGCTCGCTGGTCGGCGGCTGTCGCATCCGATCCGGAGGAGAAGAAGGCGAGGTAGCGGCGCACCGCATCGACCGCCGCGGCGTCATCCTCCACCAACACGTCCACCACACCGTTCGCGGCCTGCACCGACATCGGCCCAACGTCTCCCGGCGCCACGTTTCCCAGGCCGCCCCCCTCGATCATGGCCGGGCCCCCCATGCCGAGGCTGGCCTCCTTGGTGGCGATTATCAGGTCGCAGGTTCCGGCCAGCGCGGCGTTCCCGGCGAAGCAGTATCCGGAGACCACCGCGACGGTGGGCACCTTGCCGGAAAGCTCGGCCAGAAGCCTGAAGGACGAGACGTCGAGGGCGGCGATGGACGAGGTGTCGGTGTCGCCCGGCCTGCCTCCACCGCCTTCGGCGAAGATGACCACCGGAAGGCGCCGCTTGAGAGCGAGCTCGAACATGCGGTCCTTCTTGCGGTGATTCTGCATGCCCTGGGTTCCCGCCAGCACGGTGTAGTCGTAGCTCATGACCACGCAGGGCATGCCCTCAACTGTGGCGGTCCCGGCGACCAGGCCGTCGGCAGGCGTGTTGGCGATCAGGTCCTCCACGGATCGCCTCCGCCGTTGCGCGGCGACCGCCAGCCCGCCGTATTCGACGAAGCTGCCGGGATCCACGAGATCCTCTATGTTCTCCCGAGCGCTTCGCCGGCCGGTGCGATGGCGGCGCTCGATGGCGTCGTGCCGTCCCGCATCCAGGGTCGCCTGGTGGCGGGAGACGACTTCGGCCAGGTCGGGTCGGATGTGGTCAAGGTCCACGGCAGCGGTTTGGGATTCTTCGAGGCCCGCTTGGGCGTCTTCGATGACATAGGCCAGCACCGAACCCTCGACAACCTGCGTGCCGATCTCGGCAACCATCCGGTGCACGGCGCCGCCAACCGGCGAGCCTATGGGGTGCTGCATCTTCATCGCCTCGATCACGACGACGGCCTCTCCCGCAGACAGCACGTCTCCCTCCGCGGTGGACAACTCGACCACCACGCCGCGCATCGCGGAGAGTACGGGAACCGCGCCGGGGGGCAGGTCGACCGGAAGCTCGATAAGGGGATTTTCGGAGCGGGCAGCCGGATGATGCTCTGTGGCCGTGGCCGGCCGCTCGTCGGTGCCCGTGGCCAAGAAGGCGGCCGGCGAGGCCGCCGGCTGCAGTGCGCGGGCGGTGGCGGCGAGAATGGGAGCGCGTTCGTCGACGAAGCCCGTCGAAGCCCGGCCGAGGACGTCTTCGGCGAGGATCGCCCGCAGCAGCCCGAGGTTGGTCTGTAGGCCCTCTATCTCGAATGCCTCGAGCGCGCGGGAGAGCCGTGAGGCGGCGCGGTCGACCTGACCGGAGGAGTCGAAGACGATCACTTTGGCGAGCAGCGAGTCGAAGGACGGCGAGGGGCTGACGCCGGCGTGGGCGTAGGTGTCCACACGGATGCCGCGCCCGGTGGGGGGCTCGAACCTGGCGATGGTCCCGGAGGACGGCACCACGGTTCCGTCATCGAGCATCACTTCGGCATTGACGCGTGCCTCGATGGCGACGCCGCGGGGAGTGGGCATCTGGTTGGCGCGGAGCCCGAGCTCGGCAAGTGTGGATCCGGTCGCAAGACGCAGCTGAATCTCGACCAGGTCCAAACCGGTGATCTCCTCGGTGACGGTGTGCTCCACCTGCAGGCGCGGATTCACCTCGAGGAAGTGGATTTCATCTCCCCTGACAAGGAACTCCACCGTTGCCAGTCCGCTCAGGCTGGCCGCCCGCGCCATGCGCACCGAGCTCTCGAAGAGTTCGCGGCGGGTCTCGTTGGAGATGCCGAGCGCAGGCGATATCTCGATGATCTTCTGTCTTTGACGCTGGATGGAGCAGTCACGCTCCCAGATGTGGGCGATCCTCCCGGTTCCCTCGCCGGCGACCTGCACCTCGATGTGGCGGGCACCCTCGATGGCCGCCTCGACATAGAGACTTCCATTTCCGAAGGCCGCGGCGGCCTCCGAACGGCAGCGCTCGAAAGCCTCGGCCACGGCGGAGCGGTCCCGGACCAGGCGCATGCCTCGTCCCCCTCCGCCGGCAATCGCCTTGATGGCCATCGGGGCTCCCTCGAGGGAGTCGAAAAAGGCTTCGGCCTGGGCGACGCTGGAAGCTTCGAAGGTGCCCGGGATGGTCGGCACGCCGAGCTGGCGGGCCAGGCGTCTGGCACGGGCTTTGTCTCCGAAGAGCTCGAGGGTCTCCGGAGAGGGTCCGATGAATGCGATACCCGCCTCGGCGCAGGCGCGCGCCAGGGCGGCGCTCTCGCTCAGGAAGCCGTAACCGGGGTGGAGTGCGTCGCAGCCCGCCTTGACCGTGGTTGCCAACAGGGCTTCGACGTCGAGATAGGCCGCCGGCCCCTGGCCGGGGAGCGCGAAGGATTCGTCGGCCACCCTGGCGTGGGGGGCATCGAGCTCGTCGGCGGCGAAGACGGTCGCGGTCGGAACGCTGTTGGCCGCGGCGGTCGCGGCTATGCGGATCGCGATCTCACCGCGGTTCGCGATCATCAGCTTGCCGATGGGAATCGTCACTTCGCCTCTTCTCGCCTTTCCGCTCGCCCGCTTCGCTTGAGGATGATGCCGGCAGCTTCCCGGTCCCATATCTCATCGGCAGTGTCTTGGCTGCGCAATAGGTTCTTCTGGACCTTCTGGGTCGGCGTCTTGGGCAACGCCGGCACGAAGGCGATGTATCGCGGGACCATGAAGTACGGGAGGCGCTCGATCAGGTGCTCGGTGATCCCGACGGGATCGGCCCCGAACCCGGCCCTCAGCACGATCACCGCCTTGATCTCGTCCTCTCCCAGCGCCGACGGCACTCCCACCACCGCGCTCTCCAGAACCGAGGGGTGTGAGTTGACCACCTTTTCCACCTCGAAGCTCGAGATGTTCTCCCCCCTCCTGCGAAGGGCGTCCTTCATGCGGTCGGTGAAGAAGTATCGTCCTTCGGCGTCGCGCCGGAAGGCGTCGCCCGTGTGGATCCACCCCCCTTGCGTGGCGGCGGCGGTCGCCTCCGGTAGGTTGTGGTATCCCGCCATTACCGTGTGCGGCACCAATGGGCGCACCCACAGCTCGCCCACTTCGCCTTCCCCCACGTCGGTGCCGTCCGGACCTACCAGGCGCAGCTCGTACCCGTCCCGGGCGAAGCCCGCCTCACCGCCGACAACGGTCCCGGGAGGCCCGTTCATCACCGCGCCGATCTCGCTCATTCCGTAGACTGCGGCGACTCGCAGGCCGAAGCGCCGCTCGAAGGTTGCGAAGTCGCTTGCCAGGGGGGCCATGACGGCGAGTCGCAAGGGGTTGTCCCGATCTTCGGGGCTTGCGGGCTGCTGTTGGAGCATCTCGGCCATCGCTCCCAGCATCACCGTGACGGTGATGCCCTGACGGCGCACCACCTCCCAGTAAGCGCTCGGCGAGAAGCCCGGCTCGACCACGCAGGATGCGCGGTGGATGATCGATTGGTAGACGCCGTACCACTGGCCGGCGAGGTGGAAGAGGGGCAGGGCGACCAGGATACGGTCCTCGTGGGTGGGAAGGTCCTGGTCCTCGCGGGAGGCGTAGGTGTAGGCCTGGGCTTCGGGTATCAGCACGCCCTTGGAAAGTCCGGTGGTCCCGGAGGTGTACATGTAGGCAAAGAGGTCGCCCGGCTCGCGCCTTGCCGGGGTGGCCGGGGCCGAGTCTTCGAGTTCGGCCCATGGCAGCAGCCGGAGACCTGCCGCACTCACGCCTTCGAGCGAGCCCCGTACCACGACGTTCTTCAGGGACGGCACCTGGCCGGCGATCGCCTTCACGCGATCGAGGTAGTGAGCCTCCGCCAACAGGGTCTCGACACCCGAGTCGCGCAGAATGTGGGCGAGGAAGTCACCCTTGTAGGCCGTGTTTACCGGCACTTCCACCACGCCCGTCAGTCCCATTCCCAGCCAGGCATGTACAAAGTCGAGGGAGTTGTCGAGCATCAGCGCCGCCGGGCTGTTTTCCCGGCAGCCCAGCCGCGCCAGGCCTCCGGCGAGCGACAGCGATCGCTGGAACGCCTGGGCGTAGGTGGAGGAGGCATCCCGATCCGCCAGTGCGACCTTGTCGGGCGCGAAGTCGAGCGCCCGCTCGAACGAGCGCAGAAGGGTGCGCTCTTCAAGCTTGGGAAGCTGCGCCATGCCACCTCCGGTGAGCCGGGTCCCGGCGCTGGAACGCGCAGGATGCCGAGAGAACCAATGTGTTTGCGATCTTATCCCCGCCGCCTCCGGCGCCGAAGGGCATTGCCTGGCCCGTGCATCCACGAAGGTTCCGATAGCTGGGCTATGAGAGCGTCATCAGAAATGCGAGTAGGAGAATTTCTGGGGTGACTTGCCAATCTCTGTCAGGGACCCGCTGGAAGCCCAGCGAGGCGTACATGGATTGCGCGGTGCGCATCATCTCGGTCGTATGCAGAAAGAGAGCGCTCCTTCCTTCTGTGCGCGCCAGGTCGACGCAGGCAAGGGTCAAAGCCTTGCCGTAACCTCTCCCCTGGCACGAGGTGTCCACGGCCAGTATGCGCATGCCGGCCTCCCCGTCCCGCAACTCCTCGGCCATCGGCGAGGATGAGTCCGGAACATAGGTGACGGTGCCGACCAGCTTTCCGGCGGCACGACCCACCAGAAGCGTTGCGGCCTCGGCCCTTTCCTCGACGCGCGCCAGATATTCGGCATACCCCCTGTCCAGGGTGTCGCCCACCGTCGCCCGGTAAGCGGAAAGGACGATGCGCGCGATCTCCTCGTAGTCCGCAGGGGTTGCCCTTTCGATGACGAGGTCGCCGCTCGGGCTGGGCTCCATTGTCAATCCTCCCCCAAAAGCTCGTAGCCCGACAGCCCCTCCACCAGGCAGTTTCCCCCGTCGACAACCAGAGTGTGGCCGGTAATGAAAGACGCCTGTTCAGAGGCCAGGAAGACGGCAGCAGCGGCGACCTCCTCGGGGGTACCCGAGCGGCCCATCGGCGAGGCGAGGCCGTGCCGCCTCTCCTCCTCCGTCTGGGCCAGGCTGGCTATCCAGCCCGGCGCCACGGCATTACAAGTGATGCCGTGGCGAGCGTTTTCGAGGGCCACCGCCTTGGTCAGGCCCACCATGGCCGCCTTTCCCGCCGCGTAACCCACCTCGCCCGGGTTCACCTGCACTACTCCGGTCGTCGAGGCGACATTGATAATGCGGCCCCAATGCCGCGCGATCATGGCGGGGAGTGCCCGCCGTGTCATCAGGAACGCGGTGGTCACGTTGGTCTCCAGCGAGTGCCGCCAGGATGCAGGCGATGTGGCGATGGCCAGTTCGAAGGTCTCCGGGCTGGTGATGGAGCCCATTCCGGCGTTGTTCACCAGCACCTCGGGAGCGCCGAAAGAGGCCTCCAACTCCGTGAAAAGCTCATCGACTGAGCGATCGTC
>JAKAOC010000075.1 GCA_021823385.1 Actinomycetes bacterium | reverse complement strand
GACGCTCTCGGAATTGTCCATGCTCTCCGGCGAGCGCCTTGTGATGCTGCCTGGAGTGGGTGCCCGGCGATCGCTGATCGCTCCCGCGCCTCGCTCCAGGTCCGGCCAGCTCCGGCCGTTGCTCTCGCCCGGGGATCTGGCAAGGGGGCGTCCGGGGGAGGCGCTCTTGTTCAATGCGCGAAAGGGCTTCGCGCGAATCGGGCTCCACGAGCCCCTCACCGGCCGGGGGCGTGCGGCTGAGATCGGCCGGGAGTGACGCCTCACGTTCAGCCCGGAACCTGGCCGCGGCCCCACTCGGATGGGCGGTCGCGGCGTGGGGAGCTTGGGAGAAGGCCGTCGGGCTCGGTCTCCGGTGAGCTACTTTATGGTGGGAGGTTGGCCGGGGGATGTTGCTTGCGTCGATGACGGAATTCCACGCCACCTGGGCGTGGCTTGTGATCGCCGGGAACGCCATGGCCGGGATATGGTCGTTGGCCGCCATCCGCTACCCGCAGATGCGCACCCGGTCTCTCTGGTGGTTCACGGTCTTCGCGCAGGCGGCCATCTACGTCCAGGTCGCCACAGGCATCTACCTCGTGACGGGGGAGCACAAGCAGATGATCGCCTTCCACCCTTTCTACGGCTTCGTGGCGGTGGTGGCCTCGGGTTTCCTGTTCGCCTACCGTGACCGGATGGCCGGGCGTCTGTATCTGCTCTACGGCCTCGCCGGACTCTTCATCGCCGGCCTGGGAATCCGGGCCTTCATCGTCGCCCAGTCCGCAAAGTAGGTCAGTCCAGGTCTGCGAGGGAGATGTTGCGGGTGATCGGGCAGGTGAGCGTACGCGTAACACCCTCGATCCTCTGTATCGCGGCAGTGACGCTATCCCCCAGGGCTACCAGGTCATCGGCGTGAACCCGGCAGACTATGTCGTAGGGACCCGTCACCTCGTCGGCGAAGTCGATCCCAGGGGTGCTCCTCAAGTTCTTGGCTACCTCCGAGATGCTTCCCACCTCGGTCTGGATGAGCACGAAAGCGCTAATCAATGCCTGCATTCCCCGTCTAGCTAACGTCCCGACCAAGCATAGAGGGGATATGCGCGAGCCGCACGGCGTGGCGTGCCGGGCGCGCTGGGCGTAATATCTAGGCAGCTCAGGGAGGTTAATCATGGATCCAGCGCAGAATGCGCCTTACGTGGAATACATCGGGCGCGAGGAGCGCTCGGCCGACTCGATGGCCCCGGAGAGGGCGATCGCCTTAGCGGCGGTGCTCGGCCGACAGCCGAGCGCGGCCGAGCTGGCGGACCTGCCCGCACTATGGCACTGGGTCTACTTCCTGCGCCCGTATCGGCCCGCCGAGCTCGGCCCCGATGGCCACCTTCGCCGCGGCGAGGCCAGCGTCGTGCCGCCGGTGCCGGCGCGGCGCCGTATGTACGCCGGCGGGAGCGTGAAGTCGTTGGCGCCACTGGCCACGGGCGAGCCGGCGGAAAAGACCACGATCTGCACCAAAGTCGAACCCAAGACAGGGCGCTCCGGCGACCTCGTCTTCGTCACACTCGAGCACCGCATCAGCCAGAGTGGCGAACTTTGCCGGGTGGAGGAGCAGTCGCTGGTCTTTTTCGATCCGCCTCCGGCCACCTATCGCCCCTTCGAGCTTCCCGCCCTGGACGGCGAGGCCGGATCGCTCGCCTTCGAGGCGGCCGCAACCGGAGAGACGGGGGGCTTTGTGCGGGGCGGCAGGCTGAGGGCGATGTCGCCGATGCTGTTCACCTATTCGGCGCTCACCGGCAACCCGCACAAGATCCACTACGACCGCGGCTACTGCCAGACCTTCGAGGGATACCCGGGGCTGGTCGTGCACGGCCCGCTACTTGCCTCCGCCGCCCTGGAGGCGGTCCTGGGGGTGGGGCTGGGCAACGTGAGCGCCTTCGAGTTCCGCGCCCGTTCACCGATATTCGAGGGGCAGCAGGCCGAGATCAGCGCTCGGCAGCAGGGCGATTCCACCGTTGCCATCGAGATCAGTTGCGAAGGCGACCTTTGCATGACCGCTACGGCCACGCTTGCGGGGTGAGGTGGCCGGCCCCCTCTAAACGCGATGCGTGTAGCCGCCGGGCTGGTACGGGAGCCCCTCCAACAGGCGCACTGAGGCCTGCGCCGTGGCCCTGCCTATGACGATGGGTTCGGGCAGACCCTCTGTGCGGAAGGCGGATGTCAGCTCGGCCGGCTTGTCCGAGGAGATGATCAGCTGGTAGTCCTCGCCGCCGTAGAGCGCCTCCTCCAGGGTTGCTCCCTCGAAGCGGGGAATCCCGCCCAGCTCGGCCCCCACGCCGCTGGCCAGCAGCATGTGCTCCAGGTCCGCCAGCAGCCCGTCGGAGACGTCGATCGCGGCGTGTGCGCCAAGGCGGCCTGCGAGTGCGCCTGCGGCGAGCTGGGGCCTGGGGCGCAGATGTGCCTGCCTCGCCTCTGCCGGCAGTTGAGGGTCTCCCTCGCGAAGGCCGCGAAGGCCTCGGGCTGAACCTCCCAGGGGCCCGGTGACCAGGATCGTGTCTCCCGCTACCATCCCGTCCCGGCGCAGCACGCTCGTGCCGGGGTGGAACACGCCGACCGCCATGACGGAGATGTTCAGCTCGCTCGAGCTGACCAAATCCCCGCCTACAAGCAGCGCGCCATGCGAGCGGGCTTCTTCGGCCATGGCGACCAAGAGGTCCTCGACGTTCAGACCCCCTTGAGAGGCGATCGTGGACAGGTAATACCTGGGAATTGCACCCATGGCCGCGATGTCGGAGGCGTTGACGGCGATCGCCTTGGCGGCGAGGTCGGCGGTGGAGAAGTAGGCCACGTCGAAGTGGACACCCTCGACGAGGGCGTCCGCGCACAAGGCCACGCGCTCCTCGCCGATGGCCACCACCGCGGCGTCGTCGCCAAGGCCGACTAGCAGATCTTGTCCGCCGCTGCCGGCACGCTGGAAGAAGCGTGCCAGTACTTCGAATTCGGAATGCCCCATCTCTTTAGGGGCTTGTCGAGAAGACATCTGGTTTTTTCTTTTCCACCCGAGCGCGATAAAAAGTAAGCAACCGTAAATTAGTGTTCACATATCTGTAACTTCGGCTTGTCCTTCCCCCCGAGAGGATTATCGATGACCTTCCCGACCAAGAACAAGAAACTGCTCGACTGGGTTGACGAAGTAGCCGCACTTTGCGAGCCTGCGGAAGTCTACTTCTGCGACGGCTCCGAAGAGGAGTTCGACCGCTTGGCACAGCAGCTGGTGGAGAAGGGCACGTTCAAGCGCCTCTCCGACGCGAAGCGGCCCAACAGCTACTGGGCGCACTCCGATCCCAAGGACGTCGCCCGCGTCGAGGACCGCACGTTCATCTGCTCCCTCCGTGAGGAGGACGCCGGCCCGACCAACAATTGGAGTGACCCGGCCGAAATGAAGTCGGCGATGACCGACCTCTACCGCGGCAGCATGCGCGGGCGCACCATGTACGTGATCCCGTTCATGATGGGGCCGCTCAGCTCGCCGTTCTCCCTCGTGGGCGTCGAGATCACCGATTCCGCCTACGTGGTCTGCAACATGCGGATCATGGCGACGATGGGCACTCCGGTCCTGGAGGCGCTTGGTGAAGAGGGGGACTTCGTTCATTCGCTCCACTCGGTGGGCAGCCCCTTGGCCGAAGGGCAGGAGGACGTCGCTTGGCCCTGCGACCCGGAGCACATCTTCATCTCGCACTTCCCCGAGACCCGCGAGATATGGTCGTTCGGCTCGGGCTACGGCGGAAACGCACTGCTGGGCAAGAAGTGCCTCGCCCTTCGCATCGCCTCGGTGATGGCACGGGACGAGGGCTGGATGGCCGAGCACATGCTGCTGCTAAAGCTGACCTCGCCACGGGGCGAGGTTCATTACGTGACCGGGGCCTTCCCCTCCGCATGCGGCAAGACGAATCTGGCCATGCTGGTCCCCACGCTTCCGGGTTGGAAGGTGGAGACGCTCGGGGACGACATCTGCTGGCTGAGGGTGGGCGATGACGGCCGCCTGTGGGGACTGAACCCGGAAGCCGGTTTCTTTGGCGTCGCCCCCGGCACCAGCTACTCCACCAACCCCAGCGCCATGGAGACATTCACCTCCAACACCATCTTCACCAATACCGCTCTCACCGCAGACGGCGACGTCTGGTGGGAGGGGATGGACGGTGAGCGCCCGGAGAATCTGATCGATTGGACCGGCCGGGCCTACGACCCCGCCTCGGGCAAGCCGGCCGCGCATCCCAACGCCCGCTTCACGGTCAGCGCAGCGCAGTGCCCGCAGATCGCTGAGGAATGGCAGGATCCTCGTGGCGTGCCGATCTCGGCCATGCTCTTCGGCGGCCGGCGCCGCACGCTGGCTCCGCTTGTCACGGAGGCCTTCTCCTGGGAGCACGGCGTCTTCCTCGGGTCCACAATGGCCTCGGAGACCACGGCGGCCGCGACCGGCGCCGTGGGCAACCTGCGGCGTGACCCCTTCGCCATGTTGCCGTTCTGTGGCTACAACATGGGTGACTACTTCGGCCACTGGCTCAAGTTCGCCGAGCGCGAGGATGTGAAGCTCCCGCGCATCTACCTGGTCAACTGGTTCCGCAAGGACGAGAACAACAAGTTCATCTGGCCCGGTTACGGCGAGAACTCGCGGGTGCTGGCCTGGATCGTCGATCGTCTGGAGGGCCGGGCCGGTGCGGAGGAGACCCCGCTCGGGCTGGTTCCCAAGGCAGGTGAGCTCGATCTTGACGGAGTGGCTCTGGCCAGCGGGGCCACGGCCGATTCCCTCTTCGCGATCGACCCGGCTGACCTGGTTGCCGAGGTGGAAGCGATACAGGCCCACTACGACAAGTTCGGTGATCGCCTGCCCGCCAAGCTCGCCGAGCAGCTCTCCTCCCTTCGTGGGAGGGCAAAGGCCTGAGGCCGATCTTCACGTAGACGTTCGTGGACGCCGCGCCGATACCTGTCGGCGCGGCGTCCCGTTTTCCGGCACTCGCCCTGTTGTAGACTCGTGCCGATGAAAAACAAGACGCGAACGCGTTTTGCGAGTCGAAGCGTTCTGTCGGCGGCGCTGGTTCCACTCATACTGGCGGCATGCGGCAGCCAGGGGTCCGTTTCCGGGAGCTCGATGACCACGACCGCGGCCAAAGCGAACGCTTCGGGCGTCGCGGGCTTCTTTTCCAATCCCGCCGCCGCGCCGGCGTGTTCGGCCGCGCAGCTAACGGTCTCCTTCGCCCAGGTGGGCCAAGCGGCGGGAACAGTGGCGGGCGAGCTCGTATTCACCAACATCTCCTCCTCCTACTGCCATCTCGCAGGTTGGCCAAAGGTCGTCGGAGTGGTGGGCCAGACCGGGGCGACGATCAAGGCGGCAAAGGTGGGTTCGATCCTGGGAAGGCCGGCGGGACAAAAGGCCGGAACCGCCGCCCTTGTGGTACCGAACAAACCGGTCTTTGCGCTATTCAGCGTGCCCACCGGTGTCGACTCCGGTCCTCCATGCGACCCGGCCTTCACCTATCTGCAGGTGACGCCTCCTGGAACCGGCTCCGCAATCAAGGTTCCTGCCATGCTGCCGGGCTTGAACCAGCGGATGCCGGGCTGCCCGGGGTTCTCGGTCACACCCGTGGTGGGCAATGCCACCACTGCCAATCCTGTGGCGACTACCACGACCGCGGTGCCTTCCGGAGCGGGGATGCCGGCCTGTGAGGGGCAGTATCTGCAGGTATCCATCGCGCACAGCGGCGCCGCGATGGGGCAGGTCTCCGCGATCCTGGATTTCAAGAACGTCTCCGATCTGCCCTGCAGTTTGGAAGGCTGGCCGAACGTGGTGGGTGAGCTGACATCGGGAGCCAGGTTGGTCGCCGTGCACGATAACAACCCCCCAATCGGGGTGGGTCAAAGTGCTCTCTCCCAGGTGCTGGTTCCGGCGAACGGAGGAGTCGCGGAGGCGCAGCTGCAGGGTAGTGACCTTCCGCCTGGCGGGGTGGGGGAGTGCCCGACCTTCGAATACCTGCTGGTGGCGGCACCCGGAACCCGGACAACATGGCAAATCCCCGCCTATCTTCCCGGCATGGGGGCGAACATGCCCGACTGCGCTGGGATCGGGGTCACGTGGGTGGCGCCGTATCAGTCCTATGGCGGTGGGCAGTAGGCGTCAATTGCCTGGGGCGGGGTTGATTCCCGCCCGAATATGACCTATTTCCCTGTCCGGATCGGCAGGCCCCGCGTGATGATCTGGTCGATCGCGTGAAGGGAGGCCGCCATGGGTTCCCGTCTATATCCCAAGAGTGCAGCCGGCGGGTTCGGTGCAAGCGCCGGCCCGGCTGAGGAACGAGCCCGGCGGGGAGATCGCCTCGCAGCGCGCGCCTTGGCGGCTTTGCCCGGTGTTGTCATCGCTGCGGCCTTGCTCGTGTTTTGGCAGCTCTTCATGCAAACCAGCGCCCTCTTCAACGAACCCGAGCGGATCTACGGCTGGGGTGCCCTGGGGCGGGATCTGCCCGCCTACGCCTTGGTGTTGCTACCGATCACCATCGGGCTGTCGCTGAGCGCCCGCGCGATCCTTGTCGGCTCCCGCCGCGGACGGCTCGCCGCCGGTGTCAATGCAGTTGTGCTGCTGGGAGTGGCCTTCATGGTCCTGGACGCCGCGGCGAGCGAAGTCGTGCGGTCGGCACCGGGCTGGGTTGCCTGGCCGCTCTTCGTGGTCGCGGCGGCTGTTGCCGGCGTGGCTTTCGTTGTGACCAATCGCTCGGCCAAAAGGAATCGACGCGCCCAGTTGAACCCGGGGGGCCAAAGACCGGCTTCGAGGCATGGCGGCGCTCTCGTCCTGGCTCTGGTAGGTCTGGTTGCTTCGCTGGGGTGGCTGGCCATAGCCCAGTCGACTCTCACCATGCGCACGTCGGGCTTCGCGCGCGCAAGCCTCCCGGGCACGGTCGTGTTCAACGTGAATACGCCGGGAACCTACTTCGTCTACGCGGAGAAGAGCGCGGCGGACGCGCCTGAGGGGCTGACAGTCGAGGTGGTGTTTGACCGAGCCGCGAGCCTTGCGGTCCACAACTTTGCCGGAGGTCCGGCTTATCTCCGCGAGATGCGGGGCGCGCGTCCAGTGGCCAGCTTCAGCGCCGTCATGCCCGGCACCTACAGGGTTTCGGCGAGTGTAAGCCCGCTCTACCCGAGAGGAACCTTCGCGGTTGGGCCGAGCGTATCGGGCTGGATGACACCGAGTATCTGGGGTGCGGACCTGGTCCTGCTCGCCGGGGTTGGTCTGGCTGCATGGGCCGAAGCCCGTGCCGGGCGCAGGGACAGGCGTAACGCCGCTGCGGGCTCCGGCCCATAGGGGTTCCCGGATCCGTCGCTGACGGCCAAGCCGATCCGCTGTAATCTCCGGCCATCATCGAAGCGCTGATCGTGCCATGATGAAGCGGTGACGTGGATCGACCCTGAATCCGTGAGGGAGGTCGCCGAGAACTTCGCCCGCGAGACCTCGTACCGGCGCAATAGGCCTAAGCCCGGCGTGGTTCCCGACCTTGCAGGCCTTCTCTTTCACGAGGCAATGGAAGCCTGCTACGGCCAGGGGCTGCGCCTGCGCCATACTTCCGACCCTGACGCTGTCGAGAGCGAGGGGGTGGTGACTGGGCAGGATCCACCACCCGGGACCACCGTTCCCATAAGGACGGTGGTGACGGTGAGCCTGCGGTTCGATAGCATGCCGGAAGGCGGATGAGGCGGGTTCCGCACATTGCCGACGCTGACATTCGAGTCTCGCTGTAAGGGCCGACTGTAGCGTTTCGCCACAGCTGGGAACCACCGCATCAACTGCTAGCTGGAGGAGGGGTGCAGGTGGCCGATGTCGAGCTTCGCCCGGTACTCGAAAGGTACCCTGGGGACGAGATTCCGTCAGATGAACGAACCGAATCGGTGTGCATGGCCGCCTTAAGGTGGGAGAGGATGTCAAAGGTCGGATAGTCGCCGAGCGTCGACAAGGTCATTGATGATTTGGAAGTCACCGATGTTCTCGGTAACGAGTGGCACTCCTTCCACTTGGGCCGTGGCGGCAATGGCAAGGTCGATCCGGCGCCGTCTTGGATTTCCCCCGCGACGGGTCACTTCGGCCGCAAGTTGCCCCCAGGACGCGGGCGACCTCGGCGGTTACAGGTATGGGATCAAAGGTTGCCTCGATCACTGCGAGTCGGGCGGTACGCCGCGCCCGCTCGCCATCGTCGTCGGCTACAAGGACGCCGAAGTGCAGCTCGGCAATTGAGGCGACGCTGATGGCGGCCTCGACGTTGTCAGGCGGCGGGAGCTCCCCTATGAGCACCGAGGTGTCGAGGATGGCCCTCATGAAGCGAACGGGTCCACGATACCTGCTGGCAGTCGCTCGACGTCGACGTCCAGAGACTGCGGTGCCTTTAGGCGCCAGATGCCGGCCAGAGTGGCACCGCTTACCCAGCGGCGGCGATGCGCCGGACCGACCTCGGCAACTGGACGACCGGCGACCGTCACCGTCATGGTCTCGCCGGCCTCGGCCCGGCGGAGCACCTCGCCGACGTGGTTGCGCAGCTCTTTCTGTGCGATATAGTTCACCGTGACCA
>JAKAOC010000074.1 GCA_021823385.1 Actinomycetes bacterium | reverse complement strand
TTGGGTAGTCTTGGCTTTAGCGGCCATGGTATCCCTCCTTGGAGGTTCTAGGTATGTGTTCAACTCCCTAGATACCATGGCCGCCGCTCACGCGGCGGAGAATCTGCACAAGATTCGGGACACAACTGGTCTCTCTAAGGACCGGCGCTCAGCCTCTCCTTCCTTCCGGCTCTACCTAGGCCGCGAGCGACGCCACATAGGTCCGGGCCTGGATCCGAGCCAGGGCGGAGAGGTGTCCGGTGGCCCCGTCGGTCCGGCGCACCAGCTCGCCGCTCTGCCAGTGGAGCAGGCCGAGCACGGCCGCAACTGCCGCCACCACGGCGACCATGAGGTATCTGGCGCCGGAGACGGCGTGGGCTATAGAGTTCCAAGCGGAGCCGAGGCTGTAGCCAAGGAGGGCGAGGCCGCAATCCCACACAAGGGAGCCGAGGAAGGTGAGGACCCGGTGTCGCCCGCGGTTCGCTCCGCCTCGGCCGGCAGCTACTCGACCACCTCGTCACCCTCACCCGCAACACCTGCCCGGCGCCCAGGGACCGCCGTCACCTTCGAACGCATGGCAGAGCCCACCTCGACTCAGCCAAAGGTGTTCGAGCTCATCGAGGTACCGATCCCGCCGCCCTTAAAGTGGTCGGCACCCGCACGCCGCTTCGGTGCAAATGTCCAGTTCAGCGTGGATAACCATGGCTTAGGAGACGCAACTTCCGCCTGGAGGCCCAGATGCACTGGGACTTCGAAGAGTCCGAGGGTGCGTAACGGCCACTTCCCCGCTCCCCGCCCGGACACCCGCGTTACTGCTACTCTGCTCTTCACTGCATTTGGATAAGGCAGGCAGATAGCCAAGAGCAGAACGACGGCAGCACAGCCGCAGGAATCTAGACCGAAGTTACGCTTCGGATTCACTTCGTCGTGGCGTGCCTTCTGAACACCTGCGCCGCTGGGCGCCCAGGGTCGTAGGCCGCCAGGAAGACGGCACCTGGCTGCGCCTGCTCGACCTGCCCGAGATAGTCTCCCCACCAAGTGAGCGTGCCGGCGCGTAACCGCAGTGCGACCACCGGGTGCTCCGCGCGCCCCATGCGTCTCGGGCGAGGACGCACCAACCGCCTCACGCCAGCACGGACCACCTGATCTCGCCGGGCGGTCTAAGCCGGGCTCATGACTCCGTGAGCAGCGCAGCCACCGTTTGCGCGGTCTCGAGCGCATGCTCCGTGCTCGCACCGAGGGCGGTGACGTGTCCAAGCTTGCGGCCTGGGCGAGGAGCCTTCCCATACAGATGGATATGCGCGCCGGTGACGGCCAGGGCGCGGGGAAGCCGGACAGAGGGGTCGCAGGTGTCCGTCCCGCTGATAAGGTTCACGGTCGCCGCGGGGCTGCGCAGCGTCGTGGCACCGAGCGGCCAGTCGAGCACGGCACGCAAGTGCTGGTGGAACTGCGAAGTCTCACAGGCCTCGATCGTGACATGACCGGAGTTGTGCGGCCGCAGGGCGATCTCGTCGACGAGAAGCTGGCCACGGGTGTCGAGGAACATCTCCACGGCGAGCACCCCGGTGGCGTCGATGCCGTCGGCGATCGACTTCGCCATCCGAACTGCCTGGTCGATGACAGGGGCGGGCAGCGATGCCGGCATGAGCAGGTGCCGGCGGACCCCGGCCTCATGGACGGTTTGGATGGCCGGGTACACCGCCACGTACCCTGAAACGCTGCGGGCGATCAGGATCGCCAGCTCGGCCGCGATGTCGACGTGCTCCTCGGCAAGCCAAAAGG
The DNA here is from genome assembly GCA_021823385.1 of Actinomycetes bacterium. Next base: position 6,815 of record JAKAOC010000074.1, on the reverse strand, counting down.
AATTCTCACGCGTTCCCGGCTCGAAGAGAGCCCCAGCTTGGTCCAGGCTCTCAATCAGGTGGAGGCCTCGACCGCCGTAGCCGCCCCTCGCGCCTTTCACTATGACCGGCCACCCCTGCGCTTCGGCGAACCTCGCGACGTCTCCCGGTGACGACACCCGAGCGAACGCCGGCACGGGGAAACCCGACTCCGATAGGACCGTGCGAGCCTTGAGCTTGTCCTGGGCCAGGCCCAGTGCAGGCGACGCCGGGCGCAAGCGATATCCGAGCTGCTCCAGCCGCTCCAGATGCGCCCAAGGGACTACCTCGTGGTCGAAGGTGACTACGTCGGCCCCCGCAGCCACCGCCTGGATGTCCGCCAAGCACGACGATGATCCCAACCGGTGCGGTGCGCCACCGACGACGGCGCTGTCATCGGCGGACCCAGCCAGGACTACGACATCGATGTCGAGATCGACGGCAGCCTGGTAGGTCATCCGGGCTACTTGCCCAGCTCCGATCATCGCCACCCTGGCCGACCCCCGCCTGCGGATACTCACCTCGCCGTGCCCGTTACGAGCACTGGGCTGGCCTCCGCGCGGACCTCCGATAATGGTCATTGCCCCTGACCAAGGGAGAAGCCGGGCTGGCCGTCGAAGGTGAACAGCCCTTCGGTCTTGATGAAGGGTAGGCCCGCCCCTACCAGACGTCCGAGCAACGCGAGTACGTCCTCGTAGGAGAAAGGCCCGTCCGCTTCGCCGGCCTGGAAGCGGCAGCGCCAATGGTCCACGCAGAATGTTTCCGGGATGCCACCCGGGTAGACCTTTTGCCCACGATTGGTGATCATGACCAGCTCGAGAGGGCCGGCGTTCTCTTCGAGGGCTTTGGCCAGCTCGTCGACGGGCTTGCGAGACTCCACGAACACGTCGATGCCCACCAGCTCTTTCCTGGCGAGCGGACGCTCCGAAACTGCGACGGAGATCCGCTCGGAGCTCGACGGGTAGTGGACGGGCTTTAGAGCCTTCGGTGACTCGCCCAGCCGGACTATCACCGCGTCCGCGAACTGGGAGGTCCCGACCTTCTCGCGCGAGACCTCGGGATCGTAGATGTCATAGGTGTGCACACCATCCTCAATGGTGCGCAACCAGGCGTTGTGGACTCGCTCAGCCACCGCGCCCTGGCCGATGTGAACGAGCATCTGGACAGCCCCGAGCAGCAGGCCCGAGGGGTTGGCCAGGTTCTGGCCGGCCCGCCGAGGCGCAGATCCGTGGATCGCCTCGAACATCGCGATCTCGCTGCCGACGTTCGCGCTGCCTGCAAGGCCGACGGATCCGGCGATCTGTGCCGCCACATCGGAGAGGATGTCACCGTAGAGGTTCGGCAGGACGACGACGTCGAAGGCTTCGGGAGTGTCCGCAAGCTTGGCTGCACCTATGTCCACGATCCAGTGCTCGGACTCGATGTCCGGGTACTCGGCCGCCACCTCCTCGAAGACGCGGCGGAACAGCCCGTCGGTCATCTTCATGATGTTGTCCTTGGTGAAGCAGGTGATCTTGGAGCGTCCGTAGCGACGGGCGTACTCGAAGGCGTACCTGACCAGACGTTCGGTCCCCGGTCTCGTGATGAGCTTCAGGCACTGGGTGACATCTTCTGTCTGGCGATGCTCGATACCGCCGTAGAGGTCCTCTTCGTTCTCACGGATTATGACGACGTCCATGCCGGGATGCTTCGTCGCGACGAACGGGGAGTACGAAGGGCAGGGCCTTACGTTTGCGAAGAGGCCGAACGCCTTGCGGACGGTCACGTTCAGGCTCTTGAACCCGCCCCCTTGGGGCGTCGTGATGGGAGCCTTCAGGAAGACCTTGGTCCTGCGCAAGGATTCCCAGGCCTCCGGTTCGATGCCGGCGGTGTTGCCCGCCGCGTAGACCGCCTCGCCAATCCGGATCGTCGTCACGTCCAGATCGGCGCCGCCGGCCATGATGATGCGAAGAGTGGCCTCCATGATCTCCGGGCCGATACCGTCGCCGTACGCGACCGTGATCGGGACCGCCCCATTACTGCCAGTGCTCATGTACTGCTCCTTGTTGACGTCGTTTCCGGGCGAGGGTGATTCCGGTCATGGCAGCGCCGGCAGCGGGACGAAGTTCGGGATGCCGTCGAACTCCTCCAGCTTGGCCAGCCGCGACCACCGCAGCCCACCGGGCAGCCTGACCAGGAGCTCCCAGATCGCCTCGTCGGTCACGTGAACGTCGTCGCGGCGGGCCAAGAAGCGCAGGCGGAGAACACCGTCCTCGTTGTCGCCTTCCGGCTCTCCTTCGTCGCGGTGCACTTCCATCACAGTGGCCAGGCGGAGGTGCGTAGCGGTCGCAGCACAGCGGGCCATGGCCATCACCTGCTGCCCACCAGAGGGGCAGTCCGCCCACAGGTCGACCCCTACCACCCGCTGACGCCGCCATCCTGGCCGCGCCGGAGTGCAACACTGGCTGCTCGACATCCCTACATTGCTCATCATACGCACCACATTATACGAATTGTAGTTCGTATACAAGTGCACGAATCGGGCGTAAGCCTGGCAACCCCGGAGGTCCACCGAGGGCCCGGCCCCAGGGCAGGAACGCCCGGCCCGCACGCCGGGGTGCGAGCGCTTGGTGACCGCGCCGGACCTACCGGCAAGGCAGTTGCTCAACCGAACGTCCCAGGATTCATGTTTCGGCGGGCCTCGGCGACGAAATAGAGCGATCCGGTGACTACCGCAAGAGCAGCTGCCGAGGCGAGCCGGCGGCGCTGCGAGCCGCATCCTCGATGCTGGCGCGGCCTTGATGGCGGAGCACGCGACCCGGCAGGCGGGATCTCGACGAGATCAGAGGCGGCACGCGCTCGTGGAGTGCCCGCCGAGCGGCATGCGACCTGGTCAGTGTCACAGACCCCAGGAGCGGTCCGCCTCTTCGGGGATGGGGCCAAACCCAGGGGAGACGATGGTGGCCTCGGCCGCTAGAACCTCAGGTCGTATGGCTCCGAGGATCTCGGTCCGGCCTAGGTCGACGTCCCTCACGCGACGAGAGCTGGAATGGCTGCCGCGGTTGCGTTGTGCTTGCCTCCGAGCCCGACTCCGATCACCGCGAGACCCACCTCCCGATTTGACATACGTATTTCTGTTCATGATATCTTCTTCGTATGCAGATGGCTCAGGATCCGAATAGGCGAAGCCGCGAAGTCACCGCCGGTGTGGCGAGGGCCCCGGCCCGGGCGATGCTGCGAGCGGTCGGGTTCGAGGACGGCGACTTCGACAAGCCTCAGATCGGGGTCGCTGCCGCTGCGAACGACGTCACGCCGTGCAACATGGGGTTGTCGCGGCTGGCTTCTTCCGCGCGGCGCGGAGCCGTCGACGCAGGCGCCGTTGCGCTCGGGTTCGCGACTATCGCCGTGTCCGACGGCATCGCGATGGGACATAGCGGGATGCGGGCTTCCCTGCCGAGCCGGGACCTCATTGCCGACTCGGTCGAGTGCATGGCCGTCGCGGAGCGCTTCGACGCGCTCGTCACGATTGCCGGCTGCGACAAGAGCCTCCCGGCGATGCTGATGGCGGCAGCCCGGCTAGACATCCCCACGGTCTTCGTCTACGGCGGCAGCAGCATGCCCGGTTTGCACCGAGGCCGCGCTGTGACCGTGCAAGACGTCTTCGAAGGGGTCGGAGCGGTGAGTGCCGGGCACATGTCAGTCGAAGAGCTCGAGGAGATCGAGCGCGTGGCCTGCCCGGGAGAGGGGTCGTGCGCAGGCATGTACACCGCGAACACCGTGGCCGCCGAGGCTGAGGCGCTCGGGATGGCCCTGCCGGGGTCTGCGACGCCGCCGGCGGGCGGCTCCCGCCGCGAGGACATCGCCTATCGAAGCGGCGCAGCCGCAGTGCACCTCCTCGAGGCAGGCTTGCGCCCGCGTCATATCCTCACCCGGGAGGCGTTCGAAAACGCGATCACGGTCGTGATGGCCCTCGGCGGCTCCACCAACGCAGTGCTCCACCTGATGGCCATCGCGCACGAAGCGGGAGTGGCTCTCTCACTCGATGACTTCGATCGGATCGGCCGGCGGGTCCCCCACTTCGCGGATCTCCGGCCCGGAGGCCAGTACGTGATGGCAGATCTCGATCGGGTGGGGGGCATGCCGATCGTGCTGAAGGCGCTACTCGACGCTGGTCTACTTCACGGCGAATGCATGACCGTGACCGGGGCGACCCTCGCGGAGAACCTCACTGCTCTCGATGTCCCAAGTCCGGACGGCTCGGTCGTCCGCCCTATCGATCACCCCTTGCACGAAGAGGGCGGGCTCGCGATCCTGTACGGCTCGCTCGCTCCCGATGGGGCTGTGGTGAAGGTCGCCGGATTGAAGGTCCGTCGCTTTACCGGCACGGCGCGGGTGTTCGAGGGTGAGGAGCCGGCCATGGCCTATGTCCGCTCGGGCACGCTGCGACCGGGCGACGTCCTCATCATCCGTGGCGAGGGCCCCCGCGGCGGCCCTGGAATGCCCGAGATGTTGGCCGTGACAGCGGCGGTCAACGGGAGTAGCCACGGTCACGACGTCGCCTTGATCACCGACGGCCGCTTCTCCGGTGCCACGACCGGGCTGTCCATCGGTCACGTCTCTCCCGAATCCGCGGTCGGCGGGCCAATCGGACTCGTCGCCGATGGCGACCAGATCCTCATCGACATCGAGGAAAGGCGCCTCGACCTCCTGGTGGCCTCAGCCGAGATCGACCGGCGGCGGCGGCTGTGGAACGCGCCGCCTCTTCCCGGCGGGAACGGCTTCTTGGCGAAATACGCACGTCAGGTCGGTAGCGCCTCACAGGGTGCCTTGGTGGGTCACGACCACACCATTCACCCCCACCAGCCGGTCGACGCGTAGTTGTTCACAGGAAGGGCTTGGCTTGGATGCGCCGGCTCGAGCCGTCGCCGTCGCCGACGCCGCTCGGCGCACCGCGACGAGCGGGGCGCCACTCAGCCCCCCCAAAATCAACCGGAAGCGTCCCCTCCATGCGGGCGTGCGGCAACTCTTCCGCGACTCCGGCATTCACCCGGTCTTGCCGACTTCGGCGGTCTTGCCGATTTCGATTGCGGTCCCGGTGACGACGACCACCAGCCCCGATCGGTCTCGCCGGAGGCCCGCCGTGCTTGTGCTAAAAAGCACCGCCTTTCGCGGGCGCCGATCGTCTACTTCTCGGACGCATCAGTGGCCGTGATCGCAGCGGTCGGGGGTAACGGGCCGGTGCGCGGCGCGGCGCAGGCGGTCTTGGACCGCAAGCCCGAGCCCTTCGACGGGGGGTAACGCCACCACGAGCACGTCAAGTGCCTCGGCATCCGCCTGCCTCATGAAGTGGTAAAGAGAGCGCGCGAATCCGGCCATGTCGCCACCTGCATCCCAGGTCGCCGCCGCCCCCGGCACGTTTGTTCTCCCCAAGGACAGCACGCCCACCCGTTTGCCCAGCGACACGAGCTTGGATGCTCGTGGAGCAGCCTCGTCGGCGGAACACAGCTCGAGCGGGGTCGCGGGGGCGTAATGGGAAGCCAACATGCCCGGTGCGCGTACCACCCCGGCCGCGCCGGTGCTCACCTGACGCCCGATAACAGATTCGATGGCTTCGGGAGCCACGCCGCCGGGTCGCAGGATCACCACCTCGTCCGCTTCGAACGCCACGATGGTCGACTCGACACCCACGTCGCACGGACCGCCGTCCACGACCAGCCCGACCGAATCAGCCAGCCCGTCGCACACATGGCGCGCCGTCGTGGGGCTCACGTGCCCGAAGCGATTGGCCGATGGGGCGGCAAGCCCCCCACCGAAGTCTTGGAGGATCCTCTGCATCACCGGATGAGAGGGGATCCGCAGGGCCACGGTGTCCTGCCCTCCGGTGACCGCGTCGAGAACTGACGGGTGCCGGTCCAGCACCATCGTGAGGGGACCGGGCCAGAACGCCTCGGCCAGGCGGGATGCCTGGTCCGGGATGTGTCGTGCCCAGTCGGCGAGGTTTGCTCCCCTTCCCAGGTGGACGATCAACGGATGGTCGCCGGGGCGGCCCTTGGCCGCGAACACACGCAAAACGGCCCCAGGGTTGGACGCGTCTGCGGCAAGACCGTAGACCGTCTCGGTGGGCACCGCCACCACCTCGCCGGCCCGCAGCATGGCGACCGCGAGACTTATCGACCGGTCACTGCCGTCTACCACCCGGGTTCCATCGCCGCAGCGCATGACCGAGTGGCGCGGTCCACTCCGCTCCCCATTCTCACCTGGGTCCACGCGAGGATCGTCACTGTGCGCCGGCCGAGCACCCGTCATGGGCGAGCGCACCCCACCGCCACATCGCTCAGGGTCCAGCGGTCGGTCAGGAGCTCGTTGAAGTGCAGCAACGCCGCCTGCTTGCCGGGTAGGGCCCGCACTTGGTTCTGGTGGCAATTACGCCCCGGCGGGAAGCACCTTCGATACTCGGCCAGCGTGATCCCGGGGATGGGGCGGAGTACGAGGTGGACGATCGAATTGTGGATCACGACCCGAATGGGGATGCGGTTCCCCCGTGGCTCAGAAGGAACAGATCGGCCATAATCAACCTCTTGGTCGTCACCGGCAATGACCACAGGCGGGTCCGTCCGGCTGTCCTCTGGCCCTATACGTGCCAACCGACGGCGTGGCCGCCCGCGCAGACGGCTCGCGCCACCACCCGCCACACCCTCCCGGCAGGTGGCGGAGCTCACCGGAAGTACTCCGGACGGCTCACCCACGTGTCGGAGACGAGCATGACCCCGGAGCGGTCGCTGAGTAGCTCTCGTAGACCGTTGATCAGCGCGGCGGCCC
>JAKAOC010000073.1 GCA_021823385.1 Actinomycetes bacterium | reverse complement strand
ACGGTGGAGGCCTCGCCCACCTGATAGGCCCAGAACGACAGCTTCCGGCCGCGAGTGACGCGAGGATCCTTCTGGCGCAAAGAGCCCGCCGCGGCGTTGCGCGGATTGGCAAAGATCCTGTCCCGGTGCTCGGCCATGTCCCCTTCCTGCTCGGCGGCAGCACGCATCACTGCGTCGTTGTGGTGGTTGAACACCGACACGGGCATGTAAATCTCTCCCCGCACCTCGAGAAGCTCGGGAGGGGAGCCACCCGGGAGGCGATGCGGGATGGCCTCAACCGTTAGCACGTTGGCGGTGACGTCCTCACCCACCACACCATCCCCGCGCGTGGCGGCGCGGGTGAGCACGCCATGCTCGTAGGTAATGGACATGGCAAGCCCGTCGATCTTCAGCTCGAACGCCATCTCCATTTCAGATGCGCCCCGGTCGAGCGCAATGCCCGCGGAGCGCAGCCCGCGGACGGTCCGCTGTGCCCAGGCATCCAGCTCCTCGAGCGAAAAAACGTTGTCGAGGCTTTGCATCGGCACCGCGTGCACCACGGGAGCGAAGAGCTCGCTCGCGAAGCCTGAGACCTTGCGTGTAGGGCTGGCCGGATCTATATGATCCGGGAACCGCTCCTCCAGCGCCGCCAGCTCGCGATAGGCCTGGTCGTAGTCAAAATCGCTGACCTCAGGGGCATCTAGCACGTAGTAAGCGAAGTCCCACTGCCTCACCAAGGAGGCGAGGTAGGACATGCGTCTGGCCGCCTCTTGCCGGGAGAGCGATGGGTCCGCAGGCGGCATGCTATTCCTCCCGCTTGTCTCTGCGCCGGATGCCGGAGTCCTCAGGCGACGATCGCCGCACCGAGAACCTCCTCGTCACGATAGAACGCGATGGTCTGTCCGGGGGCGACTCTCTTGACCGGGGAGTCAAAGATTGCGCGGCCGGGCTCGAAGACGGCAGTCGCGGCCCGGCCATGGGCTGAAGTCTGACACTGAATCCTCTCGCCTTCGTGCACAGCGCCGCCGGTGAAAGTTGGCTCAGAAAAGAGGACCTCGTTCACGAGCGTCTCCTCGAGTCCGCCCAGCACCACTTCGCCGCGGCCACGATCCACTTCCACCACGTAGCGGCGAGCGGAGTCGCCGGCGGTGCCCAGGCCACGGCGCTGGCCGATGGTTACCGCCTCGATGGAGGCCACCTCGCCGAGGGGCTCCCGGGAGCCGGAAGCCACCAAGCGTGCCGGGTGCAGGCTGGTGCGCCTGCCCAGGAACTCGACGCGCGAGGTGGTCGAGGCGATGAAGCAGACATCCTGGGAGTCAGCCTTTGCCGCCGTCGCCAGGCCCGCGGCCTTGGCTACTTGGCGGACTACGGGCTTCTCGAACTCACCAATGGGCAGCAGCAGACGCTCGAGACGCCTCTGTGAGAGCATCGACAAAACGTAGGATTGGTCCTTTGCTCCGTCAATCCCCCGCATCAACCGCCAGCCAGTGGGCCCTTCGGCTACGCGCGCATAGTGGCCGGTTGCGACCTTTTCGAAGCCAAGCCTCATGGCACGGTCTATGAACAGGTCGAACTTCACCCGCCGGTTGCACTCGATGCAGGGGTTGGGGGTGAGCCCCCGCGCATGCGCATCAACGTAGTGGCTGACCACCGAATCCTCGAACTCCTCGGTGAAGTTGAAGACATGGTGGTCGATGCCTATACGGGCCGCCACTCGACGAGCGTCCTCAACGTCGGAGACCGAGCAGCAGCCGGAATCGCTGACTCCGCCCCAAAGCTTCATGGTCGCGCCGACAACGTCGTGGCCCGCTTCCTTCAAAAGCAACGCCGCTACGGATGAGTCCACGCCGCCCGACATGGCCACCAGGATCCTCATCTTGCGCCGCCCGCGTCCCCGGACGAGGCGGTGCGAGCACCCGCGTCGAACGTCATGAAAGCACGAACCCGCAGTCGAGTACGCCCAGCACACCGGAGAGCACACTGGGGCGGTCCGACACGATGCCATCCGCTCCGCGCTTGACCAGGGCTTCCATATCCCTTTCATCGTTAACTGTCCAAACGTGAACCGCCTTGCCGGCCGCATGAGCAGCCTCCATGAACGCCTCGGTGGCCAGCTCGATCTCACCGTAAAAACGGGGAATCTGGAATGCGACATAAGGTGCCGACTTGGCAACATCCACCGCCAGGTCGGGGTCGGCGACGAGTGCGAAGTAGAACTCGCTTACCTCTCCGGGCCCCGCCGAGGTGGCAATCGACGGGTTGCTCTTTCGCACCGAAAAGAGCGAGGAGTCCCTAAAAGAGGCCACCATCACTCGGTCCTGCGCGCCGGCGGCAAGAATCTCCTCGACCACTTGACCCTCATAGGGCTCGGCGTTCGGTGGCGCCTGTTTTATATCCACGTTCACGATGGCCGAAGGGAACATCCGCAATACCTCGGAGAAACGCACGATTCCAAAAGCGGGGTCCCGCGGGGCACGGCCCCGGTATGCGTAGCTCGCGGCGCCTGCTCCCACCGTCGCGGCCTCGCCACTGCCGGGAACGAACCAATAGGCATTGTCAAGCTCGCTGAGTTCCTCCCAGTCGAGCTGGGCGACAAGCCCCTCGCCCGAGGAGGTGCGGTCAATACTCTCGTCATGCATAACCACGAGAACCCCGTCGCGAGTGCGGTGGAGGTCCAGCTCGAGGCCGCCCAGCCCGGCTTCGAGGGCCCTCGACATCGCCCATAGGGTCGAGGACGGCCCCTCCAGGGCTCCGCCCTGGTGGGCGTAACCTATAACCCTTCTGGAAAGCCAATCACGAGACACGCCTAGCACCTGCCTACGCCGCTAGATTTACCCCTACATGCTAGATCACGTCCTCCTCGAGCTTGTCTCCGTGGTCCGTGAAGCAGTCGAGGACTCGATGCTCGAGCAGTCCGATCTCGACGAGCGAATGCTCATCGACGTTTGGGGTGGCGATATCGACTACGAGGCAAGCTACACGATCCCGGGAGAGCCGGAACCTCCCCGGGTGCGCGCCGACCTCTCTTTCGCCTGGTCCACCTTCAGTCAGAGCGCCTACCGAGCTTGGTGGATGGGCCAGCCGTTGCAGGAGCCGCCCGGCCTGGAGATGGGCGTCTCATTCCGTCTGCAGATGCTCGATGCCGCACCGGACCTCGACGGGGCCACGGCGCTCTTTCCGGAGTCCTCAAGCGTCGGGGACGTCCTGACCTTCGAGCGCGCGGGCCTGCTTCACTCGAGCTTTCACGAACCTCAGCTCGGTCACGTGCATCACTCGCTCGAGATTCCCTACCGCGCCGAGTTGATGCTCTCGGAGGAGATGCTCTCGGACCCGCTCGTCCTCAAGGCTGCTGTCGACCCCCTGGGGCGATGGCTGGCCTCGTCTCTGGTCGGACTCTCCGACCGCTTCCTGCACTAGCCGAGCAGCCCTGCAGCCAGCTCCGCAAGGCGCACCGCCGGCCTTGCGCCGAAGTGCGAGATGACCTCCGCCGAGCAAAGGCAGCCGAGCTCCCCGCTCGCGTACAGGCCCAAACCGCCCTCTGCGGCGGCAAGGTATCCCGCGGCGAACAGGTCCCCGGCGCCGGTAGTGTCCACCACCTCGGTGGATAATGCCGGCACTTCGGCTCTTTCAGATCCACGGTAGACCAGCGCGCCCTCGGCACCCAGGGTTACCGCACCCTCCGGCACCAGCTCGGCCAAGCGGTCCACCGCACTCGCCGCATCCGCCGCGCCGGTGAGTTCACAAGCCTCGCCCTCGTTCCCGAGCACCATGCCGACTCCTCCTGAGTGCAGCATCTGATAGATCTCCGCCTTTCGGCGCTCGACCAGGTACCTATCCGAAAGAGAGAAGGCGATACGCCGGCCTGGCGTCGGGTCGGCAAGCATCCGGTTGATGACCGAATCGGCGCCGGGCGAGTCGAGAACATAGCCCTCGAAGTAGACGATCCCATTGGTGGGCTCGTCCAAAAGTGTTTCCATCGCACGAGCGACACCGGTGGACGCTCCCAGATGGGTCAACATTGTGCGTTGGCCGCCCGGGGTCACGACCACTACGCAGTGGCCGGTCCTCTCGCCGTCGTCACCGTAGTGGACGGGGTCGAATTTTACCCCGGCGCCCGCCAGGTCCGAGGCGTACGTCTCGCCGAAGGCGTCCCTGCCAAGCGTTCCGATGAACGTGGCCTCGTGCCCAAGAGAGGCCACGCCCACAAGGGTATTCGCCGCGGAACCACCCGAAGTTGCCTTCACCACGCTGAGGTGCTCGAGAATTCTCGCGGTCTCTGCTGTCTCCACAAGGACCATGGTGCCGGGTTCGAGGGACAGCGCTTCGAGAAACGAGCGCTCGGCCTCCACGAAGAGATCCACAATTGCGTGCCCCACTCCGATGATCGCCAAAGCCACTCTCCCTCGCCCGCCGCGCCCCGGTCCTCCAAGGCCGCCCAAACAGCCTAAACCTCAGGCGTCCAACCCCTACTTCGGCCGCCGGCCGGGCCGGTTGACAAGGCGTCCAAAAGCCAGGGCAGCGCAAGGCAGCCGCAGCTCCGGAGTGCCAGGGTCGAGCCCGGGAGGAGTCGGTTTGACCTCCCGCCAGCCGCCCGCCGTCCTGCAAATGACCCCCAAGGCGAAATCCACCAACTACGGTGGGGCGGGTGAGCAACGCTAGCTATCGCCTAACCGAATCCATCCGCCCAAGCCGCTACCGCCTCTCTCTCGCGCCCGACATCGAGGCCGCGAAGTTCACCGGGACGGTGGAGATCGACGTCGAGCTCGACAACCCAACCAACCAGATCCGCCTGAACGCGGTGGATCTGGAAATCTCCTCCGCACTGGCGCTAATCGGGGGTGGACAGCTCGCGGCCGAGGTCTCCTACGACCCGGATAACGAGATGGCGGCGCTCAGTTTCGACTCCCCGATAGGGCCAGGTAATGCAACCCTGAAGCTGACCTTCACCGGTATTCTGAATGACCTGCTGGCCGGCTTTTACCGCTCGAGCTACAAGGACGACAGCGGGAATACGGTTTGGATAGCGACGACGCAGTTCGAATCGACCGACGCGCGCAGGGCCTTCCCCTGCTTCGACGAGCCGGCCATGAAGGCGGTCTTCGAGGTGGAGCTGGTCGTTGACGCGGGACATCTGGCCGTCTCCAACGGTGCCGAGGTCTCCAGCGAGATGCTGGGCGACGGCCGCAAAAAGGTACGGTTCGAGCCGACCATGGCCATGTCCACCTACCTCGTGGCCTTCGTGGTCGGGCCCCTCGTAGCAACCGAGCCTCGAATGGTGGGGGCAACACCGCTACGAGTGATCCATCGCCCGGGATGGGAGATGCTGACCACGTTTGCACTGGACGCTGGAGCCCACGCGCTCGAGTTCCTCCAGGACTTCTTCACCATTCCCTACCCGGCGAGCAAGCTCGACCTGATCGCGATCCCTGACTTCGCCTTCGGCGCCATGGAGAACCTCGGAGCCGTGACCTTTCGAGAGTCTGCTCTCCTCATCGACGCCCAGGCCTCTTCCCAGCCGGAGCGCGAGCGCATCGTCGACATCGTCTCGCACGAGATCGCCCATATGTGGTTCGGCGATCTGGTGACCATGAAATGGTGGAACGGAATCTGGCTGAACGAGGCCTTTGCCACCTACATGGAAACGCTCACCACCGACCACTTCGAGCCGGCCTGGCGAAAGTGGAACTCCTTTGGCATCTACCGTGCCGCAGCCCAGGCCACAGACTCGCTTCACTCCACACGCCCGATCGAGTACCCCGTCGACAGACCAGCGGATTGCGCCGCGATGTTCGACATTCTCACCTACGAAAAAGGCGGAAGCGTCCTGCGAATGCTGGAGCGCTACCTGGGAACCGACCGGATGCGCCAAGGGATCTCCCACTACCTGGACAGGTACCGCTACTCAAACGCGGAGACGACCGACCTCTGGGATGCCCTGGAGGAGGTCACCGGTGAGCCGGTTCGAGCCATGATGGACAGCTGGGTCTTCCAGGGTGGCTTGCCGGTGGTTGAGGTGAGTTTGCGGGGCGAGGAGATCTGGGCACGGCAGGAGCCCTTCTCGTTCTTAACCGAGCGCATCGAGGACTCCGCCATTGGGGACAGCTGGATGGTTCCGCTATCCGTGCGCAAGCTCGAAGACTATGACGACGTCCGCCAAGTGCTGTTGACCGCGCCGGAGCAGCCGATCGGCTCGCTCTCCGAGGGAGTGCCGGTGGTCAACGCGCACGGACCGGGCTATTACCGGGTGGCGTATGCCGACGAACTGCTGGGCCGGATACTGGGTTCCTTTTCGCGCCTCGATGAGCTCGAGCGTTTCAACCTCATCTCGGACTCCTGGGCCATGGTGGTTGCCGGGCGCGCGCCATACTCGAGCTTCCTCTCGATTGCCTCGGCATTCTCCGCCGGAGCGTATACCGAGGTCGCCGGTTGGACCACGGTCATCGGGGGGCTCCGGGCCGCCGCCACGGCGCTCGGGCCGGACGGCAACGCCGGACTGATCGCCACGGCCAGGCGCCTGATCGAGCCGATGCTCTCCAAGCTCGGCACAGCGCCCGAGGCCGGCGAACCTGAGACCCATGGTGTTCTCCGCTCGCGAATCGTTGATGCGATGGGCACGCTGGTCCGAGATCGCGAAATTGTCGAGATGGCCCGCGAGGCATTCCGCGCGGAGATGTCCAAGGAGGGGCCGCTCGAGCCTTCCCTCGCGGTGGCGATACTGGACACAGTGGCGGTCAACGGCGACGAGGCGGACTACGCATTCGTGTTGGATCGCTTCCGGCACCCCGAAAGTCCCATTGACGAGCAGCGTTTCCTTTCGACGCTTGCCTCGTTCGAGGTTCCGGCTCTGGTAAGCCGCACGCTCGCAATGACGCTTGACGGCATTCGCAGCCAGGATGCGCCCTTCGTGATAGCCCGCATGCTCGGCCATTCGGCCACCCAGAGCCACGCCTTCGACTTCACGGTGGCAAACTTCGAGCGTATGGTGGAGGTCTACCCGGGGTCCACAATCGTGCGAATGCTGGAGGGGATGTCCGCCCTTTACAGCCCCGACATGCGTGATTCTTCCGAAAGGGTGCGCGGCTTCCTTTCGACGGCCCAGGTGCCCGAGGCCGGCAAGCGCGTTGCGCAGATAGTCGAGCGGTTCGAGGCCAACCTTGCCTTGGCCAGGCGCCTCACCGAGGAGTTCGCCTAGCCGTCGCAACATCACCCAGCTCAGACACAGGTCTATTTCAGGGCATGTTCACGCGCGGGTGAATAGCATTGCCTGCAAATGGTCGCACAGTGTTACTGCTGGGAAGAGTCGGGAACGGGCGCGATGCCGCCCGGCGCTGGCATCGTCGGCTTGGTCCGCCACAGGGGCGTCCGTCGATGAAACGGCGGACGCGAATCGGCCTGAAAGTGATGGTGGCGCTGGTATCCGTGGTCGTTCTGGCCGTCGGCGGCTTTGCGCTCTATGGACAAATCCTCCTTGACCGTGTCCATCGTGTCGTCATCAAATCTGAGGCGCCTCAACAGTCGGGCCAGCCGATCAATGTGTTGCTGATCGGGAACAATACGCGCACCGGCCTGAGCCCCTCCGAGGCGAAGGCCTTCGGCACGGCGAGCCAGGTCGGCGGGGGGCGGGCGGATGTGGCGATGATCGCCCACTTCAACCCCAAGACCAAGCAGGTGACGCTCCTCTCCATACCTCGAGACCTTTTCATGCCAATTCCGGGCACCACGAGGCTCCAGCGCGTCGACGCGGCGCTCAACCCGACCGCAAAGACGGGGGGCAAGGAGAACCCCAACCAGCTGGTGCGCACCATCGAGGACGACCTCGGCATACCCATCCAGCACTACGTCGAGTTGAACTTCGACACTTTCCAAGGGGTGGTCAACGCGCTCGGAGGAATCCGCCTCTACTTCCCCATGCCGGTCCGCGATCGCGAATCCGGCCTAAACGTGACCACCACCGGGTGCCGGACCCTGAACGGTTATCAAGCGCTGCAAGTGGTGCGGGCACGACACCTCGATTACCAGACCCCTCAGGGCGTATGGGTGCGCGACCCGCTCGGGGATCTCTCACGCACGCGGCGAGACCACATCTTTCTCAAGGTCCTGGCCCAGCAGGTCAAGTCGCGGGGCCTCTCCAATCCGGTACAGGATCTCAAACTCCTCCAGAACGTTTACCCCTACCTCACCCTCGACTCCGCATTCAGTGAGTCGGAGCTGCTTTCGCTGGTGCTCACCTACCGGCATGCGAACATTGCCACCGCTCCTACGGGAACTCTGCCGGTCGCCTTTGAGGGTGGGAACACCGGATACATCTACAACGGCGCAAACTTCGGCTCCATCGTCTTCCCGCAGGAGCCGGCCGACACTCAGATGGTGACGCAACTTTCAGGGACCACCACCCCATCCATCGCGCCGTCGAAAATCAAGATTGCCGTCGTCAACGGGTCGCATTCCCCGTCCCTTGCAGGCCAGACCACGAAAGGACTGGTGGCTCTCGGCTACCGGGCCACGCTGGCGGGGTCCGTCACTCCTTCCGGGAATCCGGCCGAGTCCGTGATCTTCTACACGCCGGGCAACATCGCGAAGGCTGAGGCACTGAAGGCTTCGCTCGGGGGCTCGGTCATAATGGGCGAGATTCCTTCGACAGGTTA
>JAKAOC010000072.1:5713-8692 GCA_021823385.1 Actinomycetes bacterium | reverse complement strand
CGCACGGTCTCGGCTCCGCCTACCACCTCGGCCAGTTCGACATTTACCCGACCTACGGCCAGGCGGTTTGCCCGCTGGGCCTCCCGCACGCGTACCTGGAGGAAACGCACGACGATGAGCAGCGGCGGAAGTACCACCGCCGCTACTGCCGCTAACACCGGGCTGAGTGTGATCATGGCCGCGGCGGTGACGAAGGCAGGGACGAGTTGGCCGAGCAAGGTCGCCACGCCGTCGGTGAAAAGCTCGTCGATCGTCTCGACATCGGCGGTTGCCCGGCTGATTACGTCCCCGATCGGCGTGTGGTCGAAATAGGAGACCGGGAGTGCTGTGGCGTGATCGAAGAGCCGCACGCGAAGCGCCGCGACTGCCGATTGGGAGACGCGGCCGCCGAGGTATGCGTAGGCAAAGGTGAAGAGGGCTTCGAAGGCGAGGGCGCCCACGTAGAGGCCCGCGGCAAAGACAAGGCCCGCAGTTCGGTGCGGCACGAGGTCGACGTTGATGACATGGCGTACGACGAAAGCCGGAACGAGCGCTGCAAGTGCGGAGGCGACGACAAAGATCGCCACTGCGGCGAGCGTCCACTTCCACGGCGCCAAAAGTGCCGCGACCTTGCGGCTCAGCCCAGGCGTCCCGGGCGTGCCATGCCGGCGGCGGCCGGGGCCGGTCATGGCGCCCCCTTATCGTCAGCGAGCACCTCAAGGTCGGCCGGGAAATCGAGTCGCACTTGGGCCTGGAAGATCCGGGCATAGAGGCCCCCGGCCGCCAGGAGTTCGGCGTGGGTGCCGGCTTCCTCGATCCGCCCGCCATCAAGCACGATGACACGGTCGGCATGTGGGAAAGCCGCCAGCCGATGGCTGAACAGCAGCACAGTCGAGCGATCGGTGGCCGGGGCGCTGCCACCGAGGGCCTCGCGCAGGTGCCTCGCGATGGTGGCCTCGGTGCGCACGTCGACCGCGGAGAACGGATCATCTAGGACGAGGAGCCCCGGCGTGGAGCCGCCGGCTGCCAGTGCGCGGGCCAGTGCGATGCGCTGGCGTTGGCCACCCGATACGCGCACCCCGAGCTCGCCGACCTCGGTGCCGGTGCCATCGGGCATGGTGTCGAGGTCGAGCGCTAGATCGGTGAGACGCACGGCTCGCCATAAACGTTCTTCGGCTCCGGCAATTCCGGCGAGGCCGCCTTCGGGAGAGAAGGCGATGTTGGCGGCGACGCTTCCCGAGAAGAGGAAGGGTTCTTGTCCCAGATACCCGACGCGTCGGCTTCTCACCGCCTCGGGCAGTATCGACGCCGGAGTTTCGTCGATGAGCACTTGCCCCCGCTGGGGCGCATAAATTCCGGCTGCCAGGCGGGCCAGTGCGCTCTTGCCGGCCCCTACGGGTCCGGTCACGGCGACGAAGGCTCCCGCCGGCACCTCTAGGTCGAGGTCGGAGATGGCCGGCCGCTGCGCGCCCGGATAGGTGAAGGTCACGCCTTCGATGCGCAGCCGGGCCGGGCCGTCCACGCGCGGCTCGCCTGCTTTGGTTCCTGTGTCGGTGCTCGCACCGGCCAGGTGCGCCGATCGGAACGACGACCATCGCGGCTCGCTCTTGGCAGGGACCGCCGGGGCGAGTAGCGGCTCGAGCCGCACGTATGCCGCACCGGCCGCCTGCACCCGGTTGATCATCTGGGGGAGCCTGGGGGCGCGTCCGACGAAGCGGGAGAAGAGCTGCAAGAAGGCGACCAGGCTGCCGATGCTCAGCGTGCCCGCGGCGACATCCTTCCCGCCCAGCCAGACGATAAAGAAGACCCCGGCACCGAGCAACACCGAGTAGAGCGCGGAGAGCCCCTCGTCCACCTTTATCGCGGCCAACTCGGCACCTGCCTGGCTCCTGGCCAGGTCCCGCACGCGGCCCACCGCTGCCGCTGCTCGCCCGGCGAGGCGCAGCAGCCTGATCGCTCCGAGCTGTTCGTGCAGCACGGTGGTGAGCTCCGCGTCGGCCTGGCGGGCTGCGGTGGTGCGCTGGGCCACAACTCGGCCCGAAAATTTAGCCAGCCACAAGGCGGGCGGCACCGGCGCGAGGGCAAGGACCGTCAAGAGCGGGCTGTAGATGAGCATCGTCACGATAAGCGACGCCGAGAAGAGCAGCGTGTCCCAGGTTTCGACGAATACCTCGCCCACCCCGACGCCAAGAACCTCGACGTCGCCGATCACCCTCGCCATGACTCCGCCTACCGAGAGCTCGGCGAAGCGGTCCATCGGCCAGGAAAGCACGCCGCGCAGGGCGTCGGAGCGGACGTTTGCCCGAAACCGGGCCCTAGCCAGGTCCAGCAGCCAGCGCTTGGCCAGCCGCGGAAGCTGGGTTGCGGCCGTGGCCGCCACGAACAAACCGGCGGAAAGCGCCACCTGGCCGGCCGTCGCCGAGTGGCGCTGGTAGGCCAGGATCGTGTTGAGCGCCCGGCCCAGGAAGACCGCAGGCAGCACTATCGCCACGTTCATGATGATTCCCGCGGCGGAGCCGACCACCAACAGGCCGGCGACCTGGCGATAGTAGGGATGGAGCCGGACGAGGAAGTGCATCCCTCGCCGCGTGCCGGGCACCTCCGGGCTCCCGGCGCCTTGGTTCCCGGGCGGCTCGTTGGTCATCGTGCCCAGAGTCTAGGTGACAGGTCTTGAGCCGTGGCTACGCATGGTGGCGACGCGAAGGGTGAAGGTCGCCCTCCGCCGACCAGGGGTTCCTCCTGCCGCCTTGCCCGGGCAACGGGCGCGTCTTCTGCCGCGGATCCGGAAGGAAGGTCCGCTTAGAGTGCCGCTGGCCGGCCGGGTCATGCGACAGGCGCGACCGGGCGGCGAAGGCCGCAGCAGATGAGAGTCACACGCCGGAGATAACATCTTGGCGGGGGAGCCCGAGGGGGAGCCCCGAATCTTTAAGGAGTCTCTGGTTGCCATCGCCTGATTGCACCTTTGTGCACGCTGCTGACCTGCATCTCGATTCGCCAGAT
>JAKAOC010000072.1:0-5703 GCA_021823385.1 Actinomycetes bacterium | reverse complement strand
CCTTTCAGGCCGCTTGGGAAGCGAGTTCGGCGATCTTGCCGTGCGCGCCTCACTGGAGTCGATGGGAAGGCTCTTCGCGCTCGCGCGTGAACACGACGCGGATTTCATGGTCATTGCCGGAGATCTCTATGACGGCGCAAAGGTCGGGGTCAGGGCCAAGGTGGCCTTCCTGCAAGAGGTTCGAGCAGCGGCGGCCCACGGCCTGAGGGTCCTGGTGGCCCTGGGCAATCATGATCCCGTCGACGAGACCTGGTACCGCGACGGGGAGCTCCCCGAGAACCTGCACATCTTCGCTCCCGGCGATCCCGAGACGGTTTCCTTCCTCGCCCGCTCCGGCCGGCGGGTGGAGGTCACCGGGGTCTCCTACCGCCAGCGCCGCGAGACCGAGAATCTCGCGCTGCGCTTTCCACCGGCCGACCCGGCGTCCCTGTCGGTGGCGGTGCTCCATGCCAACGTCGGTGGCGACCCGAACCACGACTCCTATGCACCCGCGTCCCTGGATGACCTGACCCGGCTCGGTTATGACTACTTCGCCCTCGGACACATCCATCGCCAGGCCGTGCTAGCCGAGCGGCCGATGGTCGCCTATTCGGGAACCCTGCAGGGGCGGAGCATGAAGGAGAGCGAGCTGGGGTCGAAGGGGGCAATACTGGTTCGCCACTCGCCGACCGAAGAGTTGAGCGCGGAGTTCGTCGAACTTGCCGCGGTGCGCTTCGAGCGAATCGAGGTGGAGGTTCCCGATGGCGGGGAGACTGCACTTGTGGAGGCCATGGCCGAAAAGGTGACCGCCGCGCAAGGGGCGCTCGGGGATCTCTCGGGCCTGGTAGTCAGAGTGACGCTGACCGGCAGTTCGGACGATTTCGACCTCGAGCCGGAATTCCTGGAAGCGGCCGCGCAGGCCCTGCGCGACAGAACGGAGGGGCTGGCGAGGCCAAAGGTCTTCATCGAGTCCCTGCGGTCCAAGGTGGAGGGCCACCTCGAGCTGTCCGAGGTGGCCCTGCGCCCTGACCTGGCCGGTCTGCTCGCGGCTTCGGCCCTGCAAGCGCCTCCCCTCCAGTCGGACCTCGCCGCGCTGGCCGCCGGCCTGCGCGCTGGTACGCTCAACACCTCGACTGTCAAGGCCCTGCGCGAGATCGCGTCCGAAGGGTTGCTCGGCCAAGCCGAGCTTGCCGATGTGGCGGCTCGCGCCTACCGGCTCGCCATCGGTCCACTCGTCGGCACCGATGCCAGGGGGGCCAGGTGAGCGCGGAGTTCGGCGGTGCAATTTCGCTGGAGGCGATCGAAGCCCGGCGAATCGGGGGCCTTCGTGGGGTTCGCCTGCAATTCAAACCCGGCTTCAACCTGGTGTACGGGCGCAACGAGGCGGGCAAGTCGACCATGCGCGCGCTTGTCTCTTTTGTCCTTTTTGGAGAGATTCCCTCTTATCTGGAAGCCTCCGAGCCTCAGGGCTCGGTGGTGTTGAATCTCGGCACGCGGAAGCTCTTCATCGAAAGGTCACTGGAGGCCGGAAAACGGGCCAAGCCCAGCAGGCGGCTGCTGATCGAAGAAGAGCTGGGCATCGGCGATTCCCGTTTCCGGTCCGAGCTCCCGGCGGCAGATCAAAACGATGCGTGGATGGCGCAGATGCTGGGCGGCCTTACCGCCGGTGTCTTCTCGGACTTCTACTCGATCAGCCTCGAGCAGATGATCGCATCCAACGCCCGGAACTCAGATGTTGTCCGCCGAATCCAAGAGGCATCTGTTAGCGGCGGAGGGAAGAGCCCAAGCGAGCTTGCCGACCAGTTGCGGTCCAAGGCCCGCGACTTGTGGCCGCCGCGTGCAGCCGACGCCGGTTCCATCAATGCGATGCTGAAGGAGCTGGATGGCGTTCGGGGCGAGCTGCGCCTTGCCGAACTGGATGCTGCCGGGTACGAGTCCCTGATCGGCGAGCGTGACGCGAAGCGGGTGCTGATTGCCTCCATTGGAGAGGAGCTGCTCGGGCTGGACAAGGCATCCCACCAGCTCGGCCTGGCCGAGCGGCTGGCTGGAGTCCTCCAGAGGCGCACGGAGCGGCAGCGCGTGCTCGCTCCTTTGACGTCCGATGCCGAGGTTCCGCTTGAGGCGGAGGCCGATATCTCGGACGCATTCGATTCGCTGACCACTTCGGAGGACATGCGCGCGAAGGTGCTGGCACGCCTGGAGCTGGCCCGCGACGAGCTTGCCCTCCTCGATCCCGCAAACAGCGTCTCGGTCCTGGAGCAGCGCATCTCGGCCCTGGACCGCCGGCGGGAGGGTGTTCGCAGGGCGGCGGAGGAGCTGGAGCGGGCAGAGCGCCAGGCCCGGAGTGCCGAGCAGCAGGCCCTGAGTCTGCAGGCCGCCTTCGGTGTGAACAGGGTCGACCCGGTCGGCGGGAAGGACCTCGATGCCCTGGCGGAGGCAGTCCGGCTGTCCGCCGCCGCGGCCCGGGCCCAGGAGGAGATGGCCTCGCTGGAGGGCGAGCGGGCGATGCACGCCGAGTCCCTGACGAGGGCGCGCCAGTCGTACGCTCAGGCGTTGGGCAGAATGGGCGGATTCGTCTCGCCGGCCATGGCCGCTCTCTCGGAGCCGGGAGGGGAAGTCGCCTATTCGGAACTTGCCGCCGAGGTCGATGCGGCCAGACGAGCAGCCGGAGACGGCACCCGGCTCGAGCGGGAGATCTCGGCGAGACGGCGGGAGGCCGAGGTCTCCGCGGCCCGAGCCGGTGCAACCGGACCGCGCAACCTGGCCGGGGTCGCCATCGCGCTGATTATTTTTTCCGCCGCGGCGCTCATTGCCGGCAAGGCAGGCACCGGCGCGGTGGTGCTTGCCGGTGCGGCGCTGGTGATCGCGGTCGTCGCAGTGCTGGCGTCGATCCGCTTGCGTAGCCCTGCGGGCGCCGCGCGGGGCGGAGCGGTCGATCTGGACAAGATGCTTGCCGACCGTGGTGACCTGGAGGCCAGGCTCTCGCGGGTTCTGCCCTCTTTTGGCGATTTCTCCGTAGCCCAGGTTGAGCTGACCGGCATCAACGAAAACGCGGCGAGGCTCGCCGAGACCGCCGCGGACTGCCGTGCCCATGAGGACGCGCTTGCCGAGATAGTCCGGCGCCTGGAGGGGCTGGAGGCGCGGATGTCGGAGGCCGGGACCAAACTGGCCCAGGTGTGTGCGGGCCTGACGGATCCGGCGGCACTTCTTTCCGGCAATCCCGAGAGCCTGCCGTCCACGTTGGGAGACCTGCGCTGGCAAGTGTCCTCGCTGAACTCGTCACGTGCCTCGGCCGAGGCCGCTCGCTCCGAGATCGACTCGTTCGCCGCCGACGCACGAGAGCTGGCGGTCGCGGCGGGCCTTTCGGCCGAAGGGGAGCCGATCGAGCTCCTGGACCGGCTGCTCGAGCGCGTCGCCGAGGTGAGGACCGCCGCGGCCACGGTTGCCGGCCTGGAGGCCGAGCTGGACGACTCAGGTGCGGAGGAGGCGAAGGAGAGGGTTGCCGAGATCGCTTCCCGCTATGGCATTGCGGACCGGAGCCAATGGCGGGATCACCTGGAGCGCCGGAGCGAGCGGCAGGGTCTGGAGCGTGAGCTCCGTGCCATCGGCGACGAGGAGGCGATGCTGCGCTCGGAGCTCGACGATACGCCGGCGGGAAGCGGGCTCGTGGCCGAGGTCGAGTCCGGCCTGCCCCTGGACGGCCGGCGGACCGGGATCGAGGAGCGCAAGGCCGATCTCACGGCCGCGCTGAGCTCGGCCAACCAGGAGCTGGGCGGCCTGGAGCAGAGGATTCAGGATCTGGGCGTCGACGCCAGGATGGCCGAGGCGAATGCCCATGCGGCGGCTTTGCGGGCAGACATCGCCCGCACCTTCGCCGACTGGGCGGCCTATGCCCTGGCCGAGCAGATGCTGCGCGAGGGGATCTCGCGCTTCGGGCAGGAGCGCTCGCGCGGGGCGGCGGAGCTGGCTTCGGAGCTCTTCGCGGAGCTGACCAAAGGGCGCTATGCGGCGCTCGAACTGAACGACGACCAGCCCTGGGTGCGACGCGCGGACGGCGCCGAGCTGAAGCTGGAGTCACTGAGCCGGGGAACCCTCGACCTCGCCTACCTGGCGACGCGCTTCGCAGTGGCCGAAGTTAACGCGCTGGAGACTCCACAGGGACCGCTGGGGGTCTTTATGTTGCTGGACGATGTGCTGGTCAACCACGACCGGGAGCGTGCACGCGAGGTGGTGCGGCTGCTGCTGCGAACTTCCCGGCGGAAGCAGGTGATCTTCATGACCTGTCACGAGCACCTGGTGGGCCTTGTCCAGCAGGAATCCGCGAATGATGGCGCGAATATGCCCACTATGCTGGACATCGGAGCTTGACGCTGAACAACTGTTCCCTCTGCATCGAGGTGACCCCCGCAAGGGGTCGTGGCGCTCCGTTTGGAACCCCTCTCTTTGCAGAAGGCTGTGATAAGCATGAGCCCAAGAACCTACCTTGGCTCAAAGATGTCGACCATACTTAGAAGCGTCTCGGCGGTGGACCTGGGCTTGGCGAACATGGCCCGGATGCCGGCGGCCATGGCGCCGCTGGCCCTGGTGCTGGCCGAGGGCCACAGCCGCCGTGCCTTGGCGGCGGGCTCGCTTCTGGTGGCGGCATTCACTCTGGGCGAGATCTTCTTCTCCGCTCCCTTGGCCCGCCTCGGTGACAGGCTCGAGGTGCGCCGCGCCCTCGTGCGCCTGATGCTTCCCCTTGCACTCCTGTGGGCGGTTTTCGGGCTGCTGGCGCCGCACTTCGCCAACGGGCTCGTCTTTGGGGCGCTGCTGGCAATGGCGATCCCCATCGGTGGTCTCGGCGCCGGCCTTTTCGGAATCGCACGGGTCCTGATCGTCGGCGGCCACCGATCGGGTCCGGGGCGCCTCACCATGGAGCGGCTGGTGGCACTCGACACCTCGCTGATGGAGGTCTTCTTCTTCGTCGCCCCGATGCTGGTTTCGGCTTCGATCGTGGTTGGCGGACCGGCCTTTGCCGCGTTCTCGGTCACCTTTGTGGGTGCCGCGGGCCTCGCTCTGCTCGCCGCGGTTCCGGCACGCCCGTGGGCCTCCGCGACAGCGCCGGCCGAGGCCGAGGCGCCGGCGCGCTCGCGGGCCAAGGGAAGCGTCTGGCTGTCGCGAGAGCGTGCCTGGGTCTTCGTGGCTTCGTCGGCCATGGGGATCGCCGAGGGCGGTTTCATCGTGGCCGTGCCGTCGATTCTGGTCGAGAAGCATTTGGCGCTCGGTTACGCCGGCCTGATAGTTGGCCTGCTTTCGGTGGGAAGCGTGATCGGCGGACTCGCGGTTGCCAAGCGCCCTGCCCTCATCAACCGGATCCCGCTCCGGCGCCGGCTGGCGATCCTGCTGCTCGGGCTGGCGGTGGGCGTGTCGCTGGTTTCGCTGCTTCATTCGGTGGTGGCCATGGCGGTGGGCACACTGCTGGCCGGAAGCTTCGTGGCCCCGCTGAACACCACGCGGGCCTTGGCGATGCAGTCCCTGGTGTCCAAGGCGCAGAAGTCTGAGGGCTTCGGAGCCTTGTACGGCTCCTACTCCATCGGCTTTGCGGCTGTGGGCATCGCGCTTGGTCTCCTGGGGACCATTTTCAGGGCCGCGGACATACTGCTGGTGATGACTTCGCTCTCGATTGCCGTGGCGGCCTACCTGATCGCCGTGCGCCCCAACCGCGGAGTTTCCGCGCTACGGCTG
>JAKAOC010000071.1 GCA_021823385.1 Actinomycetes bacterium | reverse complement strand
TGATCCACGGATCGCTGGTGTTCGTCGCCATGGGCAGGTAGTCGAGGGTGTAAAGCCCGTTCAGGGCCGAAGCCCCCACCTTGCCCTTGGAGAAGTTGGACACCAGGCCGGCCAGGGTGGTCGGATCGGCACCGACCGACGAACTCAGCGTGGTCGGGTGATAACCGAGGACCGCCATGGAGAGCAACGCCAAGGCGGTTGCGGCCGGGATGGTGAAGAGCACCACGACCTGGGCTCCCGCCTGCTGCAGCGCCGCGACCTGGGTGCTCAGGCCATTGGCGAGAGTGGTCGGGTCATACGGCTGGGTCGAGACGATCTGGCTGGCCGGGAGCATCTGCTTGATACCGGTCAGTCCGCCGCCGCCGAAGTCGTCGTTCTGGTACAGAACGCCAACCTTCATGCCGGGGAAATGGGCCTTGATATAGGCGCCGAGCACCTTGCCCTCGATGATGTAGTCAGGCTCCCACCCGTAGGTATAGGGATGCACCTTCGGCAGGTTCCAGCAGTTGCAGCCGGAGGAGACGAAGATGTCGGGAACCTTGTTTTGGTTGAGGAAGTTGACCACCGCGGTGTGGGTCGGCGTGCCGAGGCCCCCGAGAATGGCATAGACGTTGTCCTGAAGGACGAGCTGGCGCACGACCTGAACGGTGGTGGCTGGATTGTATCCGTCATCCAGATACTTGAAGGTCACGCTGCGGCCGTAGATGCCGCCGTGGGCGTTCACATACTTGAAGAACGACTCGATGGCCGGACCGATCTCCGAGTAGCCCGGTGCGGCCGGCCCGGTCAAGGGCTGGTGCGAACCGAGAAGAATGCTGGTGGGCGTGATGCCCGGCGCGGACGCGGTGTTGGCCACCGATGCGCTCGTGCCCGAGCCGCCCGACGACGATGAACTGTTGGAGCTTCCGCATGCGGCGGCGACCAGGCTGAAGGCCGCCATCACCGCCACTACCCGGAATCCCCGCCTAATTGAAGAACGGGATTCACCCATCTCTATAGTTTCCCCCTGTATCAATATCCCTGAACGCGAGCCCTCGGACTCCACGCCCGTCAGTGGCCCCGCATCCGCGGTGCCACCTGTGCAGTGCCGCTACCCCTGCGGCCACCACTGCCACCCTTCTTCTTTAACTTGGCTCCTTTCTGAGACTCTTCAGCTTGAATATTCCCGCGCGCACCAGCCCCTGGATGCCCACCGGAGCGATCATGATGATCGCAACTAGAAGAAAGCCGTAGATGGCCAGCGCCAGGTTGGCCGAGATCGCCTGGTTGAGATTCAGTTTCTGGGTGAGTGTGGTGGCCCACCCGGGCACATACACCATTATCAGCGCGCCCCACACCGCCCCGGCCAGCGTGCCCGTTCCGCCGATCACCATCGCCGCCAGGAGTGAGATGGAAAGCACTACCGAGTAGCCGCCCGGCGAGACGTTTCCGGCCACCAGGGCGAAGAGGCCGCCTCCCAAGCCGGCGGCGGCGGCTGACAGCGAAAAGGCGAGAACCTGGGTACGGGCCACCGAGATGCCCGACACCTGCATGGCGATCTCGTCATCCCTTACCGCCCTGAACTTGCGCCCAACCCTGGAGCGCAGCAGGTTGGCGAAGAGAACCATCACCACCACCACGCAGATCATTTCTATGATCGCCAGCCACTCCGTAGGGGTGGCCGCCGTTCCCAGGAAGGCCGGGGCGTTGGGCTGGTTCACCTCCAGGCCCTGGTACCCGCCGAAAATGGACTGATAGCGGGTGGTGAGGTCGGGCAGCCCCAATGCGAGTGCCAAGGTGGCGCCGGCCAGGTACGGCCCCCGCAATCGGGCGGCCACCACGCCCAAGAGAGCTCCGAAGACCATCGTCACCAGTGCCGCGGCGATGAGCATCGCCCACAAAGGCACTTTGGTGTGCAACTGCAGCAGCGTCAGCGTCCAGGCCCCGATGGCCATGAGGGCGCCATGGCCCAGCGAAATCTGGCCGTTCTGGCCGGTCAGGACAGACAACCCGACCAGCGCGATCACATATGGACCCACGAGGGAAAGCTGGTAGATGCGGTATTGGCCCAGATGTCCGACCAGCAGGTAGAAGAGAACCAGTGCCACGACGCCGACAAGCACGTTTCGGATCATGGGCTGGGAGAAGACGCGCCCTGCCCCCCGAGGCTCCTTGACCGCCGGCGTTGCCTTCTTCTCGGGCTGGGCCGAAATCACCGACTCCTGCATCTAGACCCGCCTTGCCGAGATCGAGCTGAAGATTCCCTCCGGCCTGGCCATAAGAACCACCACCAGGATCACGAACGCGCCCACCGTCTCCAGGTCAGAGCCGAGGTAGCCACCGATGAACGAGAGGGCGAGTCCGGTGATCAGCCCCCCGACCAGTGCGCCGACCGGCGAATCCAGCCCGCCGATGATGGCGGCGGTGAACCCGAAGATGAGGACTGCGTCCATGTTGTTGGGAAAGAGAAAGACCTTGGGCGCGGCCAGCAGGCCGGCCACCGCGCCTGCCGCGCAGGCCAGGCCCCATCCGAGCGTGAGCATCCTCCCCACCCGCACGCCGAGCAGCCGCGCCACCTCAGGGGCGAAGGCGCTGGCCCGCATCATCAGTCCGAGCTTGGTATAGCGGAAGAGCACAACCAGCGCAAGCATGAGCACGATCACAACGGACACGATGAACAGGTCGAAGTCCGAAATGGCCAGTCTCGTCCCGCCGATCTTGAGGCCGATGAGCGAGAAGTGGGAGGGGAAGTTACGCAGCTTGGCTCCCCAGATAACACCGGCCATCGCCTCCAGGAAGATAAGCATCCCGATGGCCACGATCACAGCGTTCAGCGGTGACTTGCTCTCGACTGGCCGCATGATAAAGCGCTCGGTGACCGCCCCAAGCGCGAATCCGAAGAGCATCGCCGCCGCGAAGGCCACGAAATACGGCACGTTCCTGTCGATGAGGCTGGCGGCGATATAGGTGGAAAACATCGCCATGGCGGCAAGCGCAAAGTTGATGACCCGAGTCGAGCGGTAGATGAGCACAATCCCCAGCGCGACCAGCGCGTAGACCAGCCCGTTGCTCACCCCGATCAGAAGGAAGTTCCAGAAGTTCCTCAATGCCTCTCCCTCATGGGGTCCACACTCCCACCTCGCACCGTCAGAATCCCAAGTAGTGGTGACGAAGTTCTTCGTCGTCACGGATCTTCTCCGCGGCGTCGGAGACCACCACCCGTCCCAGCGATAGCACCACCGCATCGTCGGCAACCGAAAGCGCGCTGCGGGCGTTCTGCTCCACCAGGAGCACCGACAGTCCCTGCTCGTCGCAGAGGCGGCGCAGCAACGCCATGATGCTCGCCACCACCAGAGGGGCAAGTCCCAATGAAGGCTCGTCCAGCAGGAGGGCCTTGGGCTCGGCCATCAACGCACGGCCCACCGCCAGCATCTGGCGCTCGCCGCCCGAAAGCGTGAAGGCCGGCTTGCCCGCCCTCGGCTTGAGCGGCTCGAACAACTCGTAAACCCAGGCCATCTTGGCTTGGGTGTCGATGTCGCGCTTCCATATCGCTCCCAGCCGGAGGTTCTCCTCAACTGTCAGCTCCTGGATGACGCCTCGCCCTTCGGGCACATGGGAGACGCCCATGCGGGCGATATCCTCGGCGGGCCGGTGCAGGAAGTCCACCCCGTCCAGGCTCGCCTTGCCCGATGTCGGGGGCACAAGCCCGGTCAAGGTGCGGAGCAGAGTCGTCTTGCCCGCCCCGTTCGCTCCCAGCACGGCGGTTATGCGGGAGCGTTCCACGGCCAGGGTGACCTCGGAGAGGGCGCGAACCGGCCCGTAGGATGCACTCAGGTTCTCGACCGTCAGCATGGCGCCAACCTCACGCTCCCACCTCGTCGCCCAAGTAAGCCTCAGTAACCAGCGGGTTGGCCTTGACCTCGGCGGGCGTCCCCTCCGCGATAACCCGCCCGAAGTCGAGCACCGTGATGTTGGAGCACACCCGCATCACCAGGTCCATGTGGTGCTCGACCAACACCACGCCCAGGTCGCCGGAGAGTTCGAGAATCAGGTCCCCCAGATCCGCCATCTCGCCCTCGGACAGTCCGGAGGCGGGCTCGTCCAGAAGCAGAAAGCGCGGGTTGGAGACCAGGGCCCTGGCCAGCGCCACCTTTTTCTGGATGGCGTAGGGTAGCTGCGGCGGCATCTTGGCGGCATAGGCGGCCACCCCCAGGCGGTCCAGCGCCTCCATCGCGGCGGCTCGCAGGCGCCGCTCCTCGGTCACGGTGGGCCCGGCGCCCAAGAGGGCGCGCAGCACCCCAACTTTGGCCTGGGAGTCGGCGCCGATCATCACGTTCTCGAGTACCGGCATGCGGGAAAAGAGGCCCAGCCCCTGCAGTGTGCGCGCCACCCCCATGCGAGTCAGCTTCTCGGGCCGCAGGCCGTGGACCTGCTTGCCGAAGTATGTGAGCGTGCCGGAATCGGGCTTGACGAAGCCGCACATCACGTTGAAGAGCGTGGTCTTGCCCGCCCCATTGGGTCCGATGACTCCCAGAACCTGGCGCGGCGGTGCCTCCAGCGAGACCCTGTCCAGCGCAACAAGACCGCCGAAGCGGACACTCACCTCGTTGACGCTCAGTCCCTCTTTGGAATCCATGGTTCAGATTCTGGCAGAGTGGAGGGCCCACATGGGTGACATTGTGACTTTTGACACACTTTTTCATTCCGCCTTCCCTGGGCGGACGGCTCCGGCCGGCTCAGCGGAAGTCGCGTGACATCGAGCCGACCGGCAGCAGGATTGCCTCCAGGGAGGTGGCGATCACGTTCACCACCCCGGAGTGGGATTCCACCCTCCCTGACACGATCAGCGCATCGGCCGAACGGGCAGTCCTGCGGTAGCGCTCCCAGACCTCGGGCACCACTATCACATTGGCCAGGCCGGTCTCGTCCTCCATGCTGATGAAGGTGGTCCCCTTCGCGGTCCGCGGGCGCTGACGATGCGTCACCACGCCCGCCACCCGCACCTGGCTGCGGTCCCTCGCTGACGGGAGCGCGGCTATGCGGATCACTCCGGACCTCTCCAGTTCCTCCCGCATGAAGGCGAAGGGGTGTGCCTCGGGGGAGATCCCGAAGGTGGCTATGTCGAGGTAGGTGGACTCCTGCGCCGACAGGGCCGGCAGCTCAGGAGCCTCGTCTCCCAGGGCCATGCCGGGCAGGGATGGAATCCTGCGGTCGGCCAACGGCCCGCTCACCCAAACCGCCTGCCGGCGCGACAGGGGGGTCATGGCGTCACGGGCACCCAGAGAGGAGAGCGCTCCCGCCCTGGCCAGCGTCTCCAACTGGGAGGCGGACAGCGAGGCTCGCTCGGCCAGGTCGGCGAGAGAGGAGAAGGGGGCGGCACCGGCGATGCGGGCGGCCACCTTATCCCCGATGCCGCGTATCTCGGACAAGCCGATGCGCATGGCCGGCCCGGCCCAGGCGGAGGCGATCATCTTTGCCATGTACCCCTTGCCCTCACGTGGGGAGCCCCAGGCGGGAGCGGCCTCCAGCGAGCAGCCGGAGCCTGAGAGGTTGACCTCCGGGGCAAGCACCCTCACCCCGTGGCGCTTGGCGTCCTCTGAGAGGGTCTCGGGCGACCAGAAGCCCATGGGCTGGGAGTTGACGATGGAGGCGTAGAAGGCCGCCGGGTAGTGCAGCTTGAACCAGGCGGAGGCGTAGACGAGATATGCGAAGGAGGCCGAGTGACTCTCGGGGAAGCCGAAGTTGGCAAAGGCGCGCAGCTTCTCGTAGATCTCCTCGGCCACCGCCCCGGTGATGCCATTGGCCTCCATGCCGGCAAAGAGGCGGGCTCGAAGAGCCTCCATCCTCTCGGTGGAACGCTTGGAGCCCATGGCCTGGCGGAGCTGATCGGCCTCCCCGGGGGTGAAGCCGGCCACGTCCATTGCCATCTGCATCAGCTGCTCCTGGAATAACGGAACCCCTAGGGTCTTGGCCAGCGAGCGCTCCAGGAGCGGATGCGCATAGGTGACCTTCTCCAGCCCGTTGCGCCTCCGGATATAGGGGTGCACCGAACCCCCCTGGATGGGGCCGGGGCGAATCAGGGCCACCTCCACCACCAGGTCGTAAAAGTAGGTGGGGCGCAGCCTGGGCAGGGTGGCCATCTGCGCCCGGCTCTCCACCTGGAAGACCCCCACGGTGTCGGCCGCCTGCAGCATCTCGTACACCTCGTCCTCCTGAGGTATGAGAGCCAGGTCCACCTCCTCGCCGTGGTACTCCCGCGCCATGTCCACCATCCGGTGCAGCGCCTCCAGCATTCCCAGGCCGAGCAGGTCGAACTTGACCAGGCCGGCTATGGCGCAGTCGTCCTTGTCCCACTGCAGGACGCTGCGACCCTCCCGCCGGGCCCACTCCACCGGGCAGACCTCCACCACCGGGCGATCGCAGATCACCATTCCGCCGGTGTGGATGCCCAGATGCCTGGGCGAGCCCTCCAGTTCGGCGGCGAGCGTGGTGACCAGCTCCGGCACCGCCAGCTCGTCCCTCTCCCCGACGGGCAGGGCATCGGCCAGGCGGCGATGATGCCCCATCCCCTTGGACCAGGCGTCCAGCACTCCGGAGGTGTAGCCGAAGACCCGCCCCACGTCTCTGATGGCGGAGCGGGCGCGGTAGGTGATCACATTGGCCACCTGGGCGGCCCGCTCGCGGCCGTAGGTGGCGTAGACATACTGGATGGCCTCCTCACGCCTACCGCTCTCGATATCTACATCGATGTCGGGCGGGCCGTCCCGCTCAGGGGAGAGGAAGCGCTCGAAGAGCAGCCCCAGGGCAACAGGGTCCACGTTGGTGATGCCGAGCGCGTAGCAGACCGCCGAGTTGGCCGCCGAGCCCCTCCCCTGGCAGAAGATGTTGCTGCGCCGGCAGAACTCCACGATGTCGTGCACGATCAGGAAGTAGCCCGCAAAGCCGAGCTCTGCGATGACGCGAAGCTCCCTCTCTATTTGGGCATAGGCCCCCGGCACCCTCTCGGCGGCGGGCTCCCCGTAGCGGGCGGCCGCCCCGGACATGGCAAGCTCCCGCAGCCAGGAGTCTTGGCCGCGGCCGGGCGGGACCATGGAGTCGGGCAGGCTGGGGGCGACCAGGGAGAGGTCGAAAGCGCACTCCTTGCCCAGCTCGTAGGCGGCCAGCGCCAGGCCCGGATAGCGGGCGAAGCGGCGGTGCTGCTCGGCCGGGGAGCGGATATAGGCCATCTGGTCCGAGGCCAGCCAGGGATCCATCTCGTCCAAGGTGGTGTTGGCGCGTATGGCCGCAGCCGTGGCGTGCAGGCGCGCCGCGGCCCGTGTTGCGTAGTGGACGTTGTTGGTGGCCACCGCCCGCAGCCCCAGCGAGTCGGCTATGCGCACCAGCTCGTCGTTGCGCACCGAGTCGACAGGATCCCCGTGGTCCCAGCACTCGATGACGAAGTTCTCCCGGCCGAAGACCTCGGCCAGGCGCGCCGCCGCCAAGCCGGCCTGGCGCGGGCCCCGCTCCATCAGATCGCCGGCCACCCTCCCCTTGCGGCAACCCGAGAGCACCGCCCAGTCGCCGGTATCGTAAGAGGCCAGCTCCTCCAAGGAGAGGTAGAAGACCCCCTTTTCGGTCTTGGCCATCTGCCCTTTGGAGATGGCGGCCGAGAGGGAGGCATACCCGCGCGGGTTTCGTGCCAGGACCACCAGATGCTCCCCGGCCGGGTCGTATACGTTGTCGCGCCTGCCCTCGGTCCCGATGGAAAGCTCCGCTCCGAAGACAGTGGCCAGACCGGTGCCCTTGGCGGAGGCGGCGAAGTTCACCACCCCGTAGAAACCGTTGTGATCAGTGACGGCGCATATCGGCACTTTGGCCGCCAAGGCCGCCTCCACAAGCTGTCCGGGACTGGAGGCCCCGTCCAGGAAGCTGAAGTTGGAGTGGCAGTGAAGCTCTGCGTAAGGGAGGGGTTCCACTCCTCAAATCTTATCGAACATATGTTCGATTACAACCCGGAAAGAGCCAAACTCCCGGCCCCGGGATCCGCCACCGGAGCGGCCCCGCTCAGGTGGGCGTAGTGACCAGCAGGTAGCGCTGATCGAAGACCGCCGAGCCCCAATAGCGGCGATCGGCGAGCGGCACCAGGCGCGGGCCACCCCGAGCATCGCCCTGGAAGAATCAAGGCCGGTGACTGAGTATCCCCGCTCGGAAAGCAGCACCGAGAGCGACCCGGTTCCACACTCCAGGTCGGCCACTCGGGAAGGCGCGGGCGTCAGGTTATCCGCCAGCAGCCTCCACCAGGCGGCACGGACCACCGGATCCCGAAGCCCGTGATCCGGCTGCTCGTCGAAGGAGGCGGCCAACGCATCCCAGCCTCCCCTTTGGCCGCTCCCCTCCCCCACGTCAGGGCAGGAAGAGTCCCAAAAACTCCCGAGCGCCCATGGAAAGAGCGCGCCAAGGCTCCGCCATCACGGCCAGCACCCTCTCCTGGACATCGGGCAGGCGCTCCAGGTTGGCGGCCAGCTTGGCCGACACCGCGGCAGCTGCCTCGCCCCGCCGGCGGGGGTGGCCCAACGGGTACTCCACCAGAACCGTCTCCGTGGAGGACCCGTCGCTAAAGTGGACGGTCACGGCGTTGGCCACCGACCGCTTTGCCGGGTCGAGATAGCCGCTCGAGAATGACGCGTCTTCGACGACCTGCATCCTGGCGCGGAGCGCGTCGATGCGCGGATCAGCGGCCGCCTCGTCCTCATAGTCGTGATGCGAGAGAGATCCCTTT
>JAKAOC010000070.1 GCA_021823385.1 Actinomycetes bacterium | reverse complement strand
ACTTCACCGTCGACAATTCCACCGCTCCGGGGACCCTCTCCAACACGGCCATGGTCTCCTTCAACGGCTCGACGGACGAGGCCACCGGGGATGTGGTGATTGACCAGGCGAATCCGGTGGTGACACTGACCAAGTCCGTTGCGCAGGCGACGATTGCGCCTTCGACGGACGCAGGTTCGACTTCGGATTCCTATACCTTGACGCCCAAGATCACGGGCTGGGTGGCCGGACAAGAAGAAATATCCGTGGTTGATTCGCTGCCGACCTACGGTGGCTACGTCACCTATACGGGGGTGTTGGTGAGCAGCGGCTCACCGCTCAGCAACTGTGCAATCACATTGAACCAGTTGACGTGCTCCTACACCCCGGCCAACGGCGTCTTTGACCCGTCGCTCGGCACGGTTACGATCAATTTCACGGTGGGCAACAATGCTCCGGCCGGCACCTTCAACAACACCGCTGATGTCATCGTGGGCAACGGTGGCAACCCGACGCCTTCAAACCAGGTTACGGTTGCGGTTACGCCACCGCCTCCGGTTCTTGGCATCACCAAGACGGCATCCTCACCGGCGGCACTGCCGGGAGGCACCGATGGCTTCGTGCTGGCGCCGACGGTTAGTGGATGGGTCTATCACGCAGTGACCATTTCCGATCCGTTGCCTGGGCCGTACATGACATCGACCGGCAGTCCGGTGCTTTCCGGTGCCTCGCTGCCAACGGGTTCGACATTCGGGTGCTCGGTGGCGTCCGAGACGGTGACATGCACCTTTACCCCCCCGAGCGGAGGAGCTTTCTCCCCCAAGCTGGGAACGGTTACGGTGCCAGTGGCCTTCTCCGGAAGCACGCCGGCAGGCGTCATTACCAATACGGCAACGATCGCCGATACGGGCGATGGGTCCGGCTCCATGCAATCGAGCGCCACGGTGACCGTATCGACGCCGCCCGCCGCCCCGTCGCAGCCTCCAAGCACGCCAAGCACGCCAAGCACGCCCACCCCAACCTCGGTGGCGGTGCCATCGACGGTTCCCACCGGTGGGCATTTCGGCACTCGTTGGCTCTACTTCCTGATCGCGCTGAACGGCGTCGCGGTGCTGGAGATTAGCCGGAGGACACTGCGTAAGAAGCGCGCGGCCTAGCGAATACGAGCAGGCGGGCTCGGCTCTTTCGGGGCCTCCGATGCGGCGAGCCCGCCTGCCGCTCGAGACTGAACAGCGAGGAAGGAGGGGAGATGGAGACGACAGAGGTCAGGCGCTCGAGGCGGCGCTTGGCGGTCGGCCTTGCCGGCATTGGCGTTGCCGCCTCTTCCATCGTCGTGGGCGTCGCCGGGTTGCTCGGCTGGTTCAGTCCGTCAGGAGCCCCTGACGCCAAGCAATTCAGCGTCAAGACCTCCACCGCCCTCGCAGCTGCGCCCAAGCAGCAGCTGGCTAATGCGCCGGATACGCCTACCCCCTTCATCCCGATGTCGGTTTCCATCCCGGGTGTGGGCATTGGCTCGGTCAAGGTCACTCCCGAGGGGGACCCGGGCGGTGTTCTCGGGGTGCCGGCCATCCAGGATGGATGGGGCTGGTGGTATGGCGGTGCGGAGCCGGGGGCCGGGAAGGGCGCGATCCTCATGGACGGCCACGTCGACTGGTACGGATACGGCAACGGCCCCGCGCACCAGATCTGGTACGTGAAGCCCGGAACCTTGGCCACCGTATACGGCCCTAACGGCGAGGCGCGCACTTATGTTGCGGTCTCGCTGCAGACCTACCTTAAGACCGCCCTGTCCACGGTGGCGGGAGACCTCTTCTCTCAGCAGGGTCCCGAGCGCCTGGTGATCGTGACATGTGGCGGCTCCTTCGACTACGCAGCCGGAAGCTGGAACTCCAACGTCATCGCCACCTTTGTCCCCGTGGATGGTGTCGTGGCGACCCACACGACTCCCTGAAAGCCTGCCCACGGCGGTGTCGCATGGCCGTGCTATGGTCATCGTCGGCTCAAGAATGCGCCGCCATGGCCCTCCGGCCAGGCGCATGGCAACCGTCCCGTGGAAACGGTGCCCCCGGAGGAAGAGCCGGCCCGCGCGAGGGGCGCGGGCAAAGCCACGGGGCCGGTTTGAGCCGGCCTCCCGAACCGGAGGTGTTGTCTTGGGCTTGAGTGCTCATGTCGCATGCGGTTTGCTGCGGGGCCGGACCGAGTGGGGGGAGCAGGGGTGCCGCTGCTCGAGGACTCCCAAGTGGGAGCGGGCGGACGTCTCCGAACTCCGCCAGCTGTGCCCGTCCTGCCTCTCGGCCCCGGCGGGCGGACCCAGCCGCTGGGCCGTGCTGGTTTGCCGAAGCTGCTGGGAGGTGAACCGCGCCCGCTATCACCTGCCGCTGGCCAGGCATTCGCTCGTCAATTCGATCTATTTGTGCGCATCCCCTGAACGCGAGCAGGCGGAGGCGTTTCAGCGCGAGATTCTGGACATGTTCGACGTGCAAAAGCGCCTGTCCGAATGGCGTCGGGTCCATCTGGAGAGGTTGCTCCGCCTTGCAGGGCTGGAAGGGGTCGAGGAGATCCCCGAGGATTTGGTCCACCTCCTCTCCCGCCTGTATCTTCCGCCGCCGGACCAGGCGGTACTGAACCTGGCCGCCTGGCTGAGGGAGGGAGGGCCAATCCCGGCCGGAGGTTGACGACCGCGGGGGCCGGAGTGGCTTGGGGATGCAACCTCAGCTGGGCCGAGTCCCTCCAGGTGGGCGGTCTCGGTGGCCGTGTCCGGCCCCTCCGGGCCAGGGCCGGGATAAAGACGGCTGCACTTCGATGTGCAGGTTTCAGCTTCCGTTCAACGCTTCCGCGCTAGATTCCTGCGGCGGATGAACGAGCAAGCCAACGAAGATAGCCGGAGGCGCAGGTTCCTTCCACGCGTAAACCGCGTGGTGCTTGCCATCCTTGCCGCCACCACACTCGTCTTTGCCACCGTGGCCGGAATACGCCTGCGCCAGGTGACTGCTCCGCCTCCGCCCGCGGCGACCGGCCAGGTGGAAGCCGCCGCTCAGCAGGTGATAGACGGCTTCGGGGCGTCGGGCGCGTGGTGGTCGCAGCCGGTGTACGGCATGCCCCTCGCCACTCGCCAGGAGGTGGGCCGGATGCTCTTCTCGGGTAGTGGCCTGGCGCTCAGCCAGTTCCGCTACAACATCGGCGGCGGCGGGGTGGGTGTGACGACCCCGTGGAAGCGGGCGCCAACCTTTCTCACCCCTTCGGGCTCCTACAACTTCAACGCCGACCCGGCCGGCATCTACTTCCTAAAGATGGCCGCCTCGTATCACGTTCGTGACCTCATCGGCTTCGTCAATTCCGCACCCACCGTCTTCACCACCAACCATAAGTCCTGCGGTGGCGGCCTGATCCGTTCCGACGTGGCCGCGTATGCCGGCTACCTGGTGAACGTGTTGAAGGGCATTCGCCAGCACTTCGGCGTGACGCTCAACTACGTCTCACCCATGAACGAGCCGGACGGCGCGATGGGCGCCTGCATCCAGGAAGGGATGCGGGTGCCGGTCCGCGAGCGTGCCGAAGTGGTCGCCACCCTGGGCCGCGACCTGGCTTCTCAGGCTCCCTGGGTCAAGGTGATCGCGGACGAGTCCTCGGTGATCGCCTTCCAGCTCATACCGGAGTTGCCGCGCTGGGTGCACCTGGACGGGGCGATCCATTACATCGCCTTCGTCGCCCACCACGGCTACGACTATCCGGGCCCTCGAGTGCTCACCGCGATGCATGGCCTGCTGAAGCGGCTGGGTCTGCGCTCCTGGATGACGGAGATCTGCTGTTACAACGGGGCCAGGTTCGGATACCAGTACGACCCGACCATGGTGTCGGGGATGTGGCTGGCCAAGACGATCTACAACGACCTCGTCTACGGGGGAGATTCGGCGTTCCAGTGGTGGACGGCGCTCTCGCCGAACCTGGGTTGCGAGCCGGCCAGTGACGCGGGCTGCGCCCAGCGCCCCAACATCCTGGGCAGGAACGACGGGCTGCTCTACTACGACATCAACTACCAACAGGACGGCAACACCAAGCTTTACACAACGCGGCGTTACTACGTGATGGGCAATTACTCGCGCTTCATCCCTCCGGGTGCGGTCCTGCACCGGGTCTCGGGGCTGCCGCCTGGGATGGAGGCCATTGCCACTTACAAACAAGGGCGATGGTCGCTGGTCCTCATCGACGACCGCTCCGCGAACGCCCCCACGGTGCGGGTGGCCATAGGCTTGCCCGGCCATCCGGGGCCGCTTCGCTTGGAGGCCTCCGCGGTTACAAGCCAGCGCTACTCCTGGGCTAAAGTCAGTGACGTAGCGGTCTCGCGCCGCGGGGTGGTGAGCTTTCCCACGGCGGGCCAGGAGGTTGTCTCTCTCGAGTTGGGACCCGCCAGAACCTCCGGCTAGTTCCTGCCGTGACGTTGATCGACCCGCGACGGGCGGCATAGATTCTTTCCAGAGGAAGTGGAGTGCGATGGGAGAGCCGGCCAGGGTGCGCTTCGCGGTGGTACTCGCTGCAGGCGAGGGCACGCGCATGAAATCTTCTCGGCCCAAGCCGCTGGTTCGCTTGTGCGGCAAGCCGATGATCGCCCACATCCTCGAGGTACTTTCCGCCGCCGGGCTCGAGGAGGCCGTGGTGGTCATCGGCTTCAAGAGCGATTCGGTGCGCGACACCGTCAACCGCTTCGCGCCCGCCGGAATGCGCATCTCATTCGTCGAGCAGACCCGCCAGCGAGGCACCGGCGATGCGCTGGCCACCGCGCTCACCGCCCTTCCGGATCCGCTGCGCTATGCGGGCGAGGAGCCGCCGGTGGTGATGGTGGTCCCGGGGGACACGCCCCTTTTGCGCGCCGAGACCGTCGCGACCCTGCTTGCCACACACGAGGCCACCAAGAGCGCGGTCACCGTCGCCTATTCGGAGGTGGAGGATCCGGAGGGGTACGGGCGGGTCATCTTCGGCAAGGGGGACGCGGTCGCCAAGATCGTCGAGGACAAGGACGCCACCGACGAGGAACGCAAGTCCCGACTGATCAACGCCGGCTTCTATGCGCTGAATCTCGACTTTCTCGCCCCGGCTCTCAGGCGCCTCAGCCCCAAGAACGCCCAGGGGGAGTACTACCTGACCGACGTTATCGAGATCCTGGCCAGGGCCGGCTACGGCGTGGCCGGCTTCAGGCTGCCGGACCAGATCGAGGCCCACGGCGTGAACGATCGGCACCAGCTCGCCGAGGCTGAGCGATGGATGCGCGAGCGAATCAACGCCTCGTTCCTCATGCGCGGAGTGAACCTGGTGGACCCGAGCAGTATTTACATCGACTCAACCGTGGAGATCGGCCAGGACACTACAATTTGGCCGGGTTCCTTCTTGGTCGGCCAGACGGCGATTGGCAAGGGAGCCGAGATTGGACCGGAGGTGCGGATCTCGGACTCGGTGGTCGACGACGGTGCACGCGTGATCCGCTCCGAGCTCGAAGGCTGCCATGTCGGCCGCGAGGCGGTGGTGGGGCCGTACGCGGTGCTGAAGGCGGGCGCCAAGGTGCCGCCTGAGACTGTAACCGGATCGTTCGTTGTTTTGGAGTAGCGGTGGAACTGGTTCCTAGGAAGCGTTTGGAGATCTACAGCGGGCGGTCCCACCCCGAGCTCGCCGCCGAGGTGGCCTTCCACCTCGATGTGCCGCTGGGCAAGGTGGACCTGAGGGAGTTCGCCGACGGAGAGATCTACTGCCGCTTCGGGGAGTCCATCCGAGGCAAGGACATCTTCATACTCCAGTCGCACGCCTATCCGGTGAACTCCGCCATCTTCGAGCAGCTGAACATGATCGACGCCGCCAAGCGCGCCTCCGCCAAGCGGATCACCGCGGTCTGTCCGTACTACGGCTATTCGCGCCAGGACCGCAAGGCGTCGGGGCGGGAGCCGATCACCGCCAAGCTGGTTGCGGACATGCTCGCTGCCGCCGGTGCCGACCGCATCATCTCGGTCGATCTTCACTCGGGGCAGATACAGGGCTTCTTCGACGGCCCGGTCGACCACCTGACCGCCATGCCGGTGCTGATCGACTACCTGCGCGCCAACGCCGACACCGACACCGTGATCGTCGCCCCCGACGCCGGCAGGGTCAAGGTGGCCTCGCGCTTCTCGCTCTACCTTGACATGGAGCTCGCCTTCGTGCACAAGCGCCGCCCTCGCGGCAAGGCGAACGTGGTGGAGGCGCTCGACGTGGTCGGGGACGTGGAGGGGAAGCGCTGCGTCATCATCGACGACATGATCGACACCGCCGGCACCATCACCGCCGCGGCCGAGCTGCTGATGAAGCAGGGCGCCGCAGACGTGTGGGCGATGGCCACCCACGGCATCCTCTCCGACCCCGCCAGCAAGCGGCTGATGGACTCGCCCATCTCCAGGGTGGTCATCACCAACACTCTCCCACTCGTGCCTGAGCGGCGCATTCCCAAGCTGGAGGTGCTCTCCATCGCCAAGGTGATCGCCCAGGCAATCGGCGCCGTCTTCGAGGACACCTCGGTCTCCGACATCTTCGGCGGGGAGAACCTCTCCTAAGCGGCGCCGAGCCGGCGCAGGCGGCGCCGTGGGTTTCCACTAGGATTCTTTGGGCCGTATTGGAGCCCGGTCCGGGCTTCTCCGTGTTTTTTTTGCGAGGTTCCCAAGGTGTCCGAAGTAGTCATGCAGGCCGTAAGCGGCCGTGAGCTGGGTAGCCGGGCTTCGCGCCGCCTGCGTGCCGAGGGCTTCGTCCCGGTCACCCTCTATGGCGGCGGCAAGCCGGAGGCGGCCGTGGTTGGAGCGCGCGAGCTGGGCAACCTGGTGGCCCATCGGCCGGTGGTCGGTTCCATCCTTGAGATCGAGCTGGACGGAAAGCCCCACACGACGCTCGTCAAGGAGATCCAGCGCCATCCGGTCAAGCGCTCCCTGCTTCACGTCGATCTCCAGCTGCTTACCGCCAAGCAGTCCATCACGGTGTCGGTGCAGCTGGTGGCGGGCGAGGGCCTGGAGCTGGTGCGCGACACCATCGAGGTAACCGGGTCGGTCTCGGCCGTTCCCGTCACCATCGACGTCGATCCCGCCAAGGCGGTGGACGGAGCCGTCACCGCATCCTCGCTCAAGCTTCCCAAGGGTATCGAGCTCGCGTCGGATCCGGAGGCCGTGGTGGCCACCGAGATCGCCGGGCAAGAGGGAGAGTGAGCGGGCGGAGGTGAAGTCCGTCAAGATCGTTCTCGGCCTCGGCAACCCCGGGGCGGACTATGCGACCTCCCGCCACAATTTCGGCGCTCAAGCTCTGAAGGTTGCCTGCAAGAGGCGTGGTCTCAGGCTGCTGCCGTCGCTTTCGGGCCGCTCGTTGCTCGCCGAGGAGCGTCAGGGCCTGGACGTGGTCGCCTTCGCGTTTCCCCAGACCTACATGAACGACTCCGGAGCCGCGCTGCGCGGACTGCTTCGGCGTTACCACATCTCGTCCCCCGCCGACCTGATCGTCATGCACGACGAACTGGACCTGGCCCCCGGCGTGGTGCGCATCAAGGCGGGCGGCGGGGTGGCCGGCCACAACGGGCTCAAGTCCATCGTGGTGCACTTCGGCTCCTCCTCCTTCACCCGCGTGCGCATCGGCATCGGCCGCCCCACCGGGAGTCAGACCGTCACTGACTACGTGCTCGCCCGTCTCTCGCAGAGGCAGCTGGAGGGCTTCGAGCCCGAGTTCGAGTCGGCTGCGGATGCGCTCGACCTCATCCTCGCCAAAGGCGTTGAGGCGGCGATGAACGAGTTCAACGGACTCTAGGCCGGCCGTGAGCGTCATCGGCTACCTCGTCGGCCGCATGGCCGACGCGCACGCCTTCTCCGCCGCGGAGCGGCCCGGGTCCTCCTTCGTCGCGGGAGAGGCCGCCTTCGCCCCCACTTTGGCCGCGCTCGCGTCCGAGCTGGGGCCCGAGAGCCGTCTGGCGGTGGTGGTTCCCACGGAAAGCGATGCCTCGCTGCTGGCCGCGGCGCTCGCCGCCTTTTCTCCGGTGGCCCCCGCAGCTCTGGTCCCGGCATGGGACACCTTCGCGCTGGAGCGCGTTTCGCCGCGCGCGGAGTCCATGGGTGCCCGCCTTGGAGCGCTGCGCTCACTTCGCCTGCGCGAGGAGGGCGGCCCCCGTATCCTGGTCTTCTCGGCCCGCTCGGCGGCCCAGCGCATCTCGCTCGCCATGCTCGACTACGAGCCCATTGTGCTCGCCCCCGGGCTGCGTATCGATCTCGAGGAGGCGGCGGAGCGCCTGGCCCGGATGGGCTATCGCCGCGAGTACCAGGTCGAATCGATTGGGGAGTTCTCCATTCGCGGCTCCATCCTGGACGTCTTCCCTGCGGACGCCTCCGGACCCGTGCGCGCAGACCTCTTCGGGGACGAGATCGACCGCCTGGTCGAGTTCACCTTGTCCGACCAGCGCTCGGGAGCGGCGGTGGCGGGAATCGAGGTGCACCCGGCCCGCGAGTTCCGGCCCCTGGCCCAGCACCGGGCGGCGGCCGCCGAGTTGACGGAGCGATATCCGGCCCTGGCCCCGGTGTTCGAGCGCATCGCCGAAGGTGAGCTCTTCGACGGGATGGAGTCGTTCGCCGCCTTCTTCCCGGACTTTGCCACCGGGCCACTCTCCTTGCTCGCCCCCGGCGACCGGCTTGTCGTGAGCGAAGCGGGCAGGGTGTCCGAGCGGATCTCCGCGCTGGTGGAGGAGGAGCAGGACCTCCTGAAGGCCATCGCACCCACCTGGCAGCTGGTTGAGGAGGAGCTCGGCGAGCTCAGCCTCTACAGCGATGC
>JAKAOC010000069.1 GCA_021823385.1 Actinomycetes bacterium | reverse complement strand
CTGCTCGAGGCCTGCGACCGTATCAACTTCATCGGCAATGTAGAGGGGCGCGACGTGATGAGCGACCGGGTGGACGTCGTCGTGTGCGACGGATACACGGGCAACATCGTTCTCAAGACCCTGGAAGGATCGCTGCGCGCTCTCGCCAAGGCGATCTTCGACCATTTGAGCGCAGGAGACGACGGTCAGGCCGTGGTCGACTTGGCGCTCCCCAAGCTCCTTCCGCTGATGGAGGAGCTGGACCCGGACAGCTACGGCGGCGCCATGCTCCTGGGAGTGGACGGGATCTGCATCATCTCCCACGGGTCCTCTTCCCCCAAGGCGATCTTCAATGCCATCGCCACCAGCATGCGTCTGGCCGATCACGGAATTCTTGGCAAGCTCACCAGTGCAGTCGGGTCCTAGCGGCCCGCTTCACCGTAACGAAAGTGGAGGTCAGGGTGTCTTCGGGCTCCAAGTACTCGTCCAAGGCGGAGATCCTCGAGTCGATCCGCAACAACCTCGCCGACATTCTGGAGATCGACCCCTCGTCGATCGGCGAAAACGCCTCATTCGCCGATGACCTCAACGCCGATTCGCTGGCTCTGATCGAGCTGGTGGAGGCGATGGAGGAGGAGTTCTCCGGAGGCGAACACACCTTCCGCATCGAGGACGAGGACCTCGAGGATCTCAAAACGGTCC
This sequence comes from Actinomycetes bacterium, assembly GCA_021823385.1. The sequence goes on along the minus strand of JAKAOC010000069.1, from coordinate 8,120 downwards.
GCGACGCCGTCAACTACGTCGCCGACAAGCTCGAAATCTCCCAGTAGCGCCGGTTTTGGGCAAGGGCCGGGACAACGCGGTCTGGACCAGCTTCAGGCCGCACCTCACCTTCAACCTGCTCGACCTTCTCGCCGAGGCCGCCGGAGATCGCGACCCGGATGGCGGACAGGGTGGGATCGGCTCGTACCTGGCCATAATGCCGTCGCTCAGGATCGCCCTCACGCACAAGTCTGCAGCGCTGGAGAACCCGGCGCTCGAGCACAACGAGCGCCTGGAGTTCCTGGGTGACGCCCTCCTGCAGGCCAGGGTCTCCGAGGCCCTCTTTACCCGCTACCAGGATCGCGACGAGGGCTATCTCACCGTTGCGCGATCGGCGCTCGTGAACACCGACTCTCTGGCCGCCATCGCCCGTGATCTCGGTCTTGACCAGCATCTGGTGCTCGGCCAGGGAGAGCGCAACAGCGGCGGCGCCAAGAAGCGCACCATCCTTGCCGGGGCCCTCGAGGCGGTGGTGGCCGCGATTTGGCTCGACGTGGGGCTCGAGGCGGCCGCCGCGGCCATCGACCGCACGGTTCTCGCCGATCTGGAGCGCCTGGACCTCGAGGTGCCGCTGGTAGATGCCAAGAGCCAGTTGCAGATCCATTTTGCCAAGGCCGGCCTGGCCGCGCCCCGCTACAGCGCAGAGATGACCGGGCCTCAGCACGCCCCGAAGTTCGTCGCCAGGGTGAGCCTGGAGGGCGGCGCCAGCTTCACCGGTCGAGGAGGCTCGAAGAAGGAGGCGGAGCAGCGCGCGGCGCGCGCTGCCCTCGACGCCCTGGCGGCGGGCGGCGCGAACCGTGCCTGAAGGGCCGGAGGTCGAGACCATCCGGCGCGGATTGGCGCGCGTCGCGCTCGACCGGCGCATTACGGCGTGCCGGTCCGATTCCAGCAGGGTCTTTCACGGCGCGGCCGCCACCGAGGCGCTGGCCCAGGTCCTGGTGGGCGCGAGCATTCACAGCCTCGGGCGTCACGGCAAGTTCCTCTTGGCCGACCTGGCGCGGGACGGCGAGGTGAGCGGGGCGGTGCTGATCCTGCACATGGGGATGAGCGGCCAGCTGCGCTCGAGCGCTCTCTCCGGAACCAGCGCCGCCGCCGACAAGCACGCTCACCTGGTCTTGTGCTTCGAGGACGGATCCGACGTGTCCTTCATCGACCCGCGGATGTTCGGCCGGGTGGAGCTGGGGGTGCGTCCCGGGCCGGGCGAACTTCCCGCCTCGCTCGCGCACCTCGGGCCGGACGCAATCGGCGCTCCCGATCCCTTGGCGCGCCTCGGAGAGCGCGCCCGGCGCAGCTCGGTGGCGATCAAGACCCTTTTGCTCGATCAGACCCTGGTGGCGGGGATAGGAAACATGTACGCGGACGAGATGCTCCATCGCGCCCGGTTGTTGCCCCGTAGGCCGGCGTCGACCTTGGGCGCGCCGGAGATGGCACGCCTGGGGAGCGCCTGCCGGGAGGTGCTGGCCGAAGCGGTCGAGCTGGGCGGTTCCAGCCTGGCGGACCGGACCTACCGGGACATCTCGGGCGAGCTGGGCTCCTTTCAAACCAAGCATCGCGTCTACGGCCGCGAGGGGGAGCCGTGCCTGGAGTGCGGCGAACCGGTCCGGCGCGAGGTGTTCGGGGGGCGTTCCAGCCACTACTGCCCCCGGTGCCAGAGCTGAAGGGGGACCCGACCCGAACCCGCCGCGGCGCCGGCGGCTCCGGGGCGGCGAGGCCAATAGTGGCCTCTGGGCAAGGCGACGGCCGCGAGCCGGGCGGTAGATTGCTACGTGACGCCCGCGCTTGCGGGCAGCAGGTTTCGGGGCCATGTTTGCGGGGTGGGTTTCGTTGAGATGCGGCCGGGCCCAGATGGCGCCAGCGCGATTGGCGAGCGTGGCATGCATCTGAAGTCGATTTCGATAAAAGGCTTCAAATCCTTCGCCGACGCGGTCGAGCTGCAGCTGACGCCGGGCATCAATGTCGTGGTCGGCCCGAACGGTTCCGGCAAGTCCAATATCGTCGACGCCATCTCCTGGGTGCTGGGCGCCCAGGCCCCCAAGGCGCTCCGCTCCTCCAAGATGGAGGAGGTTATATTCGCAGGGAACCAGGGGCGATCGGCATCTCGCTCCGCATCAGTGGAGATAATTCTCGACAACGCCTCCGGGCGCCTCGGGTCGGGAGGCTCCCAGGTGACCATCGCGCGCGAGCTGACCCGGGATGGCCAGTCGCGCTACGAGATCAACGGCCGCGAGTGCCGCCTCATCGACCTTCAGGAGCTCCTGGCGGACGCCGGGATAGGGCGGGGCCAGCACACCATCGTCTCGCAGGGGAGCCTCGAGAGTGTCCTGGACGCAAAGCCGGAGGAGAGGCGCCTGGTGATCGAGGAGGCGGCCGGCATAGCCAAGTATCGCCGGCGGCAGGAGCGCACACGGCGACGTATGGAGGTTGTCGACGCCGAGTTCGAGCGTGCCTCCGAGGCTTCGCGGGAACTCAAGAAGCGCATAAGGCCCCTCGAGCGCCAGGCCGAGGCGGCCAAGCGTCACCTGGACCTCAAGGATGAGATTTCCCAGCTGAAGGGGTATTTGCTGGGCGAGGAGTATCGTCGCCACCTGGAGGAGAGCCGATCCGAGCAGGCCAAGGTGGAGACGCTGGCGGCCGGTCTGAGCGAGATCGAGACTCAGCTGGGTGCCATGCGCGCGCGCCGCGACGAGCTCGGTGACGGAGCCACCGAAGACGAAGGCATGGCCGACTCGGAGAGGCTGCGCCGGACGGGGGAGCTCCGGGGCCGCTTCGCGCGCGCGGCGCTCCTCGCGCGCGAGCGTCGACGCCGGCTGGAGGAGCGCCTCGCCACGTTGGGCGACGATTCGCGCGAGCGTGCGCTCGCGGGCCAACTCGCCGCCCTGAGATCGGAGAAGGAGCGCCTGGAGGCCGAGGTTCTGGGCATCGGCCCCGCCCTCGAGGAGCTCGAGGAGGAGGAGCGCCGGCTCGACGCCTCCGGTCTGCAGGCCTCGGCGGCCTCGGTGCGGGAGCTCGAGGCCACGGAGCGCAGGCTCACGGAAGCGGCCCGGCAGGCCTCCAATGCCAGGGCACGGGCGCTGCAGGCGGCGGAGTCGGCCACCGGCTCCGCACAGGCGGCCCGGAAGCGGATCGCAAAGTTGGCCGAGCAACTCGCCCAAGGTCGCGAGTCCCTCGAACCATTGCGCGAAAGGCAAATGCGGCTATCGAACGAGCTCGAGGAGGCGGGATACGGGCTCGAGGAGGATCGAGCGGCGCTCGCCGAATTGACGGAGGCGGAGGCCCTGGCGGCGAAGGAGCTCTCCGCCGCCCAGGCGGAGGAGGCGGCGGCGAACGCGGTGCTGGACGCCTTGGCCCGCGCGGCGGCTTCGATGTATGCCGGCTCGCATCTGGAGCTGGCGCGGCAGGTGGCCGAGCCGCTGGGTGTCCTCATCGAACTGTTGGACATCGAGCCCGGCTTCGAGAAGGCGGTGGAGGCAGCCCTGGCGCCCTGGGGAAGGGCGGTGGTCCAAAAGGACATGGGCGCCGCAAAGGCGAGCTTCAAGGCCATCAGAGGGGCTTCGGCACGGGCCTTGGTGGTGGGAGCCATCTCCGCGCCGGCTTGGGGAGCCGACCCCGGAGTCGCGCCGGAGGGGGCGCGGCCGGTCTCGGACTTCGTGCATGGTGCCCATACGGCGATTGTGGACCTGGTCGGCTGGCTCCTGCGGGGGGCCTATGTCGCGCCTGAAGGGGACGAGGGGCTGTGGATCGGCCTGGAGCCCGGCGTCCGCCTCGTCACCCCCGCGGGCGATCGGTCCAGCGCCGTCGGGTTCGAAGCCGTCTCGGGAAGCGAGGTCGTGACCCGGCGCACCCAAACCGAAGCCTCCGAGCGGGCCGCCCTGGCCGCGGAGCGCCTGGCAACCGCGGCGGCCGCGCACCGCGCCGCACTCGGCAACCGCGGCGCCCTCGAGCGCCGGGTGCGGGAGCGCGAGGCGGCCGTGGAGCGGGCGCGCAGGGAGGCGGCGACCGCTCTTGGGGCCCTTGAGCGGCAAAGCGCTCTGGTCGAGAGCCTCGCGGCCCAAGTCGAGGAGGCCGACGAAGTCCTGGAGCGCGCCAGCCGGGAGGAGGCCGGGGCCTCCGAAGCGCTGCGGCCCTTGGATCAGGAGCTCTCGGCGCAGGAAGCCGAGCTCCTGGAGGTTCGCCGGAGGCTGGATGGAATGCGCCGCGAGGCAGCCCGGATCTCCGAAGCCATGGCCATGGCCAAGGCCCGCCGCTCCGCCATCGAGGTGCGCGCGGCCAGGCTGTGGGAGCGCCTCAAGCAGGTGGACACCCAGATCGCCACGACCGAGTCCGAGGCTGCGGCCGAAAATGAGAGCCGGGAGCGGAACCTCGCCGAAGCACAGGGACTGCGCGCAAGGCTTTCCCGGCTCGTCGCGCTGGAGGAGCGCGCTGCGGCGGGCGAGAGCGAGCTGCTCGGTCTGGAGTCGGAGCTGCGTTCGGTCATCGAAGAGCGCCAGAAGCGGCGTAGCGCACTCAAGGAGGAGTCCGCCCGCCTCGCCGCGGAGATCGACCGCCTCTCCTACCGGAGGCACCTGCTCGAGCAGGATTCGGCGGCAGCCCAGGTGAGGCTCCGGGAGAGCCAGGTGCGATCCCAGGTCATGCAGGAACGAATCTGGCGTGAACTCGAGATCGACCCGGAGGTGGCGAGACAGATACCCATCCTGCCGGGCCTGGACCCGCAGGAGGCTCCCGAGCACCTGCGCAGGCTCGAGGAGGAGCTGGCCCGGATGGGGCCGATAAACCAGCTGGCCCAAGTCGAGCTGGCCGAACTGAGCGAGCAGCAACGGTTCCTCGACTCCCAGCTAGAGGATGTGGCCTCCTCGCGCAACGAGCTTCGTTCCCTCGACCGTGAGATAACCCGGGAGATGCGAAGCGTCTTCCTGGCGGCCCTGGGGGATGTGTCGGCACACTTTACCGACACCTTCGACCTGCTCTTTCCGGGCGGCCGGGCGGAGGTGGTGCTGATGGACCCCTCGGACCCGCTCGCCTCGGGGCTGGATTTCTCGCTCTCGATACCCGGCAAATCGGTGCGGAGCATCAACCTTCTCTCCGGTGGGGAGCGCTCCTTGGTGGCCCTCGGTTTTCTTATCGCCGTCTTCTCCTCCCGGCCTTCACCCTTCTACATCCTCGACGAGGTGGAGGCCGCCCTGGACGACCTCTCCCTGTCGCGTCTTCTGGCGCTGCTGGAGGCATTCGGCGGCCACGCCCAGCTCGTGATCATCTCCCACCAGAAGCGCACCATGGAGATAGCCCACAACCTCTTCGGGGTCTCGATGAACGGCGACGGCGCAACCCGGGTGGTGGTCGACCGTCTCGCTGAACGGCAGCTGCGCATCTACGGCACTTCGTAGGCGGTTCCGCAGCTCCTACACTTGTTTTCACCATGCAAAGCGCACAAGTCATCCTTTTGGTAGTGGTCCTCGCCCTGATCGTCGGGGGAGTCGTCCTGGTCGGCACCCGCTCGAGGCGCCGCGGAGCGGGCCTCGAGGCGCCCAAGCCGCTTTCCGCCTCACGCGCCCCCGCCGCTCCGGCCCCGCCGACGGAGAGGGGGGTGGCGGTCCCGACCAAAGGTGGGCTGATCACCGGGCCTGAGCCGGCTCCCGAGGAGCTCGATCTGCAAGCCGAGGAGAAGCTCACCCCCGAGCCGCCTGCCTCGATCCAGGAGGGCCTGAAGCGCTCACGCCGCCCCTTTTCCGCCGCTATCGGGGGGATGTTCAAGCGCAACGCCATAGAGGAGAGCTTCTGGGGGGAGGTGGAGGATTCCTTGATCCTCTCCGACGTGGGACTGGATCAGGCGACGCGTATCGTCGAGGCGGCCAGGGAGCGGGTCCGGCGTGAGCGTATCTCGGACCCTGAGGCGGCTCTGGGGGCCATCCGCGGGGCCATGCTGGAGGCTCTCTCCCATGCGGACCGCTCGCTGGTGGTCGAGGGAGAGCGCCCGGTGGTATGGCTATTCGTGGGCGTGAACGGAGTGGGCAAGACGACGACCATCGGCAAGGTGGCAAATCAGATGGGCGCCGAGGGCAAGAGCGTCCTGCTCGCTGCAGCCGACACCTTCCGCGCCGCGGCCGCCGATCAGCTCTCGCTTTGGGCCGAGCGCTCGGGTGCGGAGATCGTTCGGGGCGCGGCGGGCGGCGATCCCGCGTCGGTCCTCTTCGATGCCATCTCCTCCGCGCGGGCCAAGGGCACGGACCTGGTGCTGGGGGACACCGCCGGAAGGCTGCACAACAAGTTCAACCTCATCGAGGAGCTGAAGAAGATCTACCGAACCGTGGAGAAGGCCCAGGGGACCCTGGGCGAGGTGCTGCTGGTGCTGGATGCGACCGTCGGGCAGAATGGCCTTGCTCAGGCCAAGGTCTTTTCCGAGGCGGTTGGCGTGACTGGCGTGGTACTGACCAAGCTGGACGGATCTGCCAAGGGGGGCATCGCATTCGCCATCGAGGAGACGTTCAAGATACCGGTGAAGCTGGTCGGAGTGGGGGAGCGCATCGGGGATCTGATTCCCTTCGACCCCAAAACCTATGTGGAGTCCCTCACGGCGCTGGATTGACCATCCCCGGCATTCCTGCAAGGCGGCTCTAGGTGGGTGGTGTCTTATGGGGGGTTCGGATGGCCGACCCTCAACTGGGCGGCGGCTGAGCCGTAACTTGCGACGCTAGCTTCCCGTATTTCCGAAGTACCGAAGTATGGATAGTGACGGGTCCGATGGCGCGAGGCACGTCGTGGGCAGGCGCTCCTGGCCCCTCAGGGGTCCTTCAGGCCCCGGCTGCGATCCATCCACCAGGTGCTGAGCACACACCGAGAGTACCGAGCCGCGCCAGGTTGACGGCGGCGGCGAGGAGACTGAAGTCGGCGGCGACTTTCACCCGGCCGCGCACCCGGGCCCTGCGCCCTCCGTGCTTGCGCCGCATGAGATGGGCGATCTTGCGCTCGACTTTTGGCCGGGTGGCCCGGTAGTCGGCGATCCAGTCGGGGTCCTGCTGGCGGGCTCGGGCTCGGGCGAGCACCGCTTCGTTCGGACCCACGGCAATGCTGCGCCCCTCTCTGGCGTTGGTGCACTGTACACGCATCGCACAGGAGTTACAAGCAGCTGCGAAGCGGGCCATCCCGCCTCCGTCGCTATGGCGACGGATCAAAACCGTGACACCGGCTGGGCAGGTGACGGTTTGGGCTTTGAGGTCGACCACGAAGCGCTCCTTGGAGAAGAGCCGGTTAGCGGCGGTGGGCCTCTGGGTCTTGGCCCGGGAGTCAATCCCCGCATCCTCCAGACGGGACTGGAACTCCCCGGTTCCGTAGGCGTTGTCGCCGTAGACGGCCGGGGGTGCACCCTGGCCATCGGATGGACTGGTCCCGGGATCGTTCAGGGGTGCTGGGGAGGTCCCTTGGAGCAGGTCGGTGATGAGGTCCTCGGCCACACTGGCATCGCCGGCGTTGCCGGGGGTGACAGCGGTGCCGGTGATGATCTCGGTGTCGGGATCCAAGGCGATGTGACCCTTGTAGCCGTCGAAGCTCCTCGCCTGGGTCTTATGTCCGTGGCGGGCCTCGGGGTCGACGGTCGAGATCAACCGGTCCTTGGCCACCTTGCGCGCGATGCGGAACCTTGCGCTGTCATCTTCTTCCAAGTCCTGACCGACCACGGTGGCGAGCAGCCGGGCGGCCTCTTCGAGCTTGGGTGCGAGCTCGCGGCCGTCCAAGACGGCCAGGCAGGCGTAGGCGTCCTTGGCCCGGGAGTCGACGAGGCCATCGCGTGCTGCGGGGTCGTCCCAGTCGATCTGGGGTTTTCTCCCCGAGGCGTAGTCGTCCCCGCTCTTTATGGCCCGGGAGAGCTCGGCTTGAAGCTCCACCTCGGCCACCTTCAGCAGTCCCCGGATAGCCGAGCGGATCAGGGTGACGGTGTCCATGGTGGCGACCGCGTCATAGAGGGGGGTGGAGTCGAGCGCACGCTTCTTGCCGATCAGCCCTGCCGCCCTGGCCGCATCGAGCGCGGCGGCGAAGATGCGGTCGGGATTCTTCGAGTTGCGCAGCCGCTCGCGCATGTCGACCAGCACGGT
>JAKAOC010000068.1 GCA_021823385.1 Actinomycetes bacterium | reverse complement strand
TCCGATCTATGCGGATTGGCAGGGACACTTTTTCACGTCTGGCAGGTCCGTATCCCGCCGGGCAAGGGTGAGGATCTAGCGGCCGAGGCAAGTGCCGAATGCCACCGCGTCGGCTCGCTCGACGGTTTCTTCGGTTGACGGTGTCGCCAGACCGGGGTCTCCCAGCCCCACCCGATCAGGCAGACGGTGGGCCGGGTTATAAAACTTCTGCCGGTTCCTGGGGAGCGCGGGTCCCCGAGGTGGGATTTGACTCGTGCCACAGGCGCAAGCACGGCATATCAATCAAGGCGTTCCGAGCGCCTCCCTAGCCAGGGCCGCCACCGACCGCGGCGCTTGCCTGAGCCTTGACGGATGACCTGCCGAGGTTGGATCTCTCCCTTGCCCCGGCAGGCCGTCCGCGGCTTGCACCTAGGCCATCGGCGAGGTTACTGTCCAAACGATCGGCTGGAAGGTCTGGAAGGTCAGGACGCCGTTTGCGGAGGTGCTTGGAAGCTCCGTGGGATATGCGGTCTTGGCGTTGGGGTTGGGGTTATAGATGTAAACATTGCTTCCGCCTGTAGCCACGGTTATCGTCACCTTCTTGTTTGTCAGGCTTCCGAAGTTGACATCGCCGCCTTGCAGGTCGGTGTTCGGGCTCAGAGTCTGGCCTGCCATGTAGCCGATCGTCATGCCCTTGATCCACTCCGTGCCGGAGGGTGAATTGCTGTAGTTGCCGAACTCGCTTGTGCAGGTGCCGGATAACGGTCCGTCGTGCTGCGGGTTAGGGGCGCACTCCTGCAGACCGAAAGTCTTGACGACTCTTTGGCCCGAGGGCGGGGTGACGTCGAGCCCATTGGGCCAATTTCCGAGGATGATGTAACGCGCGCTTTGCACCGCCCCTTTCGCAAAGGAGACGGTGATCCCGAAGCCGCTCAGGGTGCCGCCTTTTTTTGGGCCGATCATTGCGCCGGTAAACGCTGTTGCCCCCATCGGTTTTGCCCCCATCGGTTTTGCCCCCATCGGCGTAGCGCCGGCCGGTGCGGCGCCAAGAGCGGCGGCACCAGCGGCCAGGGTTGCCGTGGCGGTGGCGAGGGAAAGCTTTCCGAGCTTCATGTGGTTCTCCTTGTCGTCAGCGTGTGCATAGCATTCGCATAAGGGTGAAACGCAGCCGGTGCCCGAACGGTTCATCAAAGGCGAGCTGATGAACCAGATCCGGCATTAGTGCGTTGGACATTCTCTGGAGGGGACGGGGTGTTGCGGGGAAGCAGAAGCGCGGACGAGGCCCTGGTGGAGGCGCTCTACAAGGAGCACGCAGCGCCGTTGTATGCGGTCGCCTTACGCCTCACGGGCGATCGCGAGAAGGCCGGCGAAGTGGTGCAGGAGACTTTCCTGCGGGCCTGGCGCCATCCTGAGGCGATCGATGGAAGCCTGGGGCCGGCGCGAGCCTGGTTGTTCACGGTGGCTCGGAACCTGGTTCGAGACGGATGGCGCCGGGAGCGCGCGCGGCCCATTCCATCGCGAACTCCGATCGAGGAGATCGCCCTGGCGGCGGGCAACGACGCCTTGGAAGGCGCAGCCGATGCCGCGGTAGTCGCGGAGGCTGTGGCGGGGCTCTCCCGTGAGCACCGCTCGGTTCTGCTCCACGTGTTTCATTACGGCCATTCGGTGGCAGAGACGGCTTCGGCCCTGGGCGTCCCGCCCGGGACCGTGAAGTCGCGAACGTATTATGCGCTTCGCTCGCTGAGGCTGGCGCTTGAGGAGAAAGGGATGGGGTCATGACGGAGGTTCCCGACGACGACGGGCCGACAGGGTACGAGAGTCACGAGGATTTCAGGTTGAGCCTGGGTGTGTACTTGGAGGGCGCCTTGGATCCGGACGAGGAGGCGCGCGTTACCGGACACTTGGATCAGTGTGCGGAGTGCCGGGCCGAGTTGGCCCAATTGAAGCCGTTGGCCGCCGTGCTCGGAGCGCTATCTGTGGAGGACTTCATGGTTGAGGCCGAGATGCCTCCACCCTCCGTGCTGCCCGCGATTCTCGACCGCATGCGAGCGGAGCGGGACCGGGACAGCCGACGGTTGTGGGCGTGGAGGTCGATGGCAGGCGCTTCAGTTGCGGCGGCTGTCATTGCGGTAGCCGCGTGGGCGGGGTTCTTTCACAGCGCCGGTCAGGCAGGTTTGCAATTGCAGGCTGCTTCGGGCAATGGCGCCGCCGGGCATGTGGTACTGGTTGCAAAGCCTTGGGGGACCGCGATCGAACTCGCCATGACCGGCCTCCCCTCCAGCACGAATTGCATCGTCTACGCGGTTGATACCGGTGGCTCGCGGCAATTGGCCGGAGCCTGGGGTCCCACTCCGAACCGCAGCGCCGTGGTCGATGTGGCGACGAGCATTCCGCGCGGCCAGCTGAGCAGGATCGTAGTTGTGACCCCTGGTGGAAAGGCCGTGCTTTCTGTGGCGGTCTGAGCGTACTGCAGGCCTCGGCTCGGCCTAAGTGCTCCGGCACAAGGGCCGGCCCTGGTTGGGAAATGATCCCGGGCATGCGCGCGTCTTATAAGTGCCGCGCCCCTGGCGCCGGGAGGATTCCGGCCAGGGCCCGCTTCGGCTCGGATCGCTCAAATGCCGCTGGGTGATTGTGTTGGCCCGATTCTCGCTCCGGAATGGGTGTCGCCACAACGGGCCGGCGCGCCGGTGATGGTCTGAACCATTGCCAAGACTCTCTGCCATCCGCCGCGCCCAAGCTCGACGCTCCCACCGTTGACTTCAGCGTTTTGCAAGGCACTCAAAGGGGAGCCCAGGTTGGGGTGGAGACCTTTGGCGGACGGCCCCCCGGGCTTTCGGCGAGCGATTCCGGTAAGTCCTGAGTCCCCCGTGCCCCCTCTTGAGATCCCCTGGCGCAATAATGAAGGTGCACCGCCGCGCCTTGCTCGTCGTCGGCGCTTGATTTTCGCCCGGCCGAAGGTGTGCACGCACTCCGGGCCCCGGCGTGGCATCGGCCGTTCGGCCGGTGGAATTACCGGTGGCCCTGTCCGCGATCGCCTGCGTTTCCGGCCCGCACGGGTGAGCGACTGCCGTCAGTCCCGCGCGAGAATGGCCCGGGCCGCGTTGGAAAGGATTTCCCGCTGTCTCTCCTCCGGGAGCCCGACGTTGTGGAAAAGGGTGGACTGGATCGCGCTGATGGCGGCGTGCACGAGCGCGCGGGCGGTGGCGTCGTCGAGTCCCCCGCGGATCTCCCGCACCACGTGGACCCATTCCTCGACGTAGAGTCGCTGCTTTCGCCTCAGGCGCACCCGGTCCTCGTCGGGAAGATTGCGGATCTCGTTGTGATAGACCTGGGCAAGGGCGCGGTCACGGACGACGAACTGCACTTGGGCGGCGATCAACCTCGAAAGAGTCTCCTCCAGCTCGAGGTGCGCCTCCATCGTTTTGGCCTCGTCGGCGAGCAGTTCGTCGATGGTCTGGTCGAAGAGCGCCACCAGGATGGCGGACTTGCTCTCGAAGTGCCTGTAGATGCCCGATCCGGTGATGCCCGCCTCGGTCCCGATCTCGGCCATCGAGACCGAGTGGAAGCCGTTTCGCGCCACCAGCGCGGCTGCAGCCTCCAGGATCCTCTCCTTGCGGGCCGGGTCGCGGGTGCGAAGGGCTGTCTCAGCGGGCTCCGGAGCCCGGGTGCTCAAGCGCGCTCTTCGTCGTAAAGGTGGCCCAGCTGTTCCCGCACCACGTTCTTTTGGATCTTGCCCGTGGAGGTTCTCGGCAGCGTTTCGACGACGACTACCGCCTTAGGTGCCTTATAGGGGTCTATCAGGGTCTTAACCTTTGCAATCAATGCTTGCTCGTCGATGGTTGAGCCAGGGCGCGGGACTACCACCGCGGTGACAGCCTCGCTCCAGCGCTTATGTGGCAGGCCCACCACCACCGCCTCCGCGACGCCGGGGTCCGCGGCATAAATCGCCTTTTCCACCTCGATGGAGGCTACATTCTCCCCGCCCGTCTTGATTACGTCCTTGCTCCTGTCCGCGAACCACAGGATCCCGTCGGGGCCGATCTGCCCCACATCGCCCGAGTGGAACCAGCCGTTGGCGAAGGCGGCCTCGGTGGCCTCCGGGTTCTTCAGGTATTCGGTTAGCACGTGTGGCCCGCGGTAGACGATTTCACCCTGCTCGCCCCAGGGCAGGAGGCCGCCGTCCTGGCCCATGATCCCCACCTGTACGTTGACGACCGGTGTCCCCGCCGCGCCATTGTGGCTGAGCTGGTGCTCCGGGCGGAAGATGGTTGCCGTGGGGCTCATCTCCGTCTGACCGAAGAGCAGATAGAAGTCGCAGGCGAAGACCTCGAGGCAGCGGCGCAGCTGGGCCTCTGGCATGGGGGCCATGGCATAGAGCGCCTTGCGCAAGCTGGAGAGATCGCGGCGCTCGACGTCAGGGTGCTCAAGCATTTCGCGATACATCATCGGCAGGCCGAAGATCTGGGTGATCCGCTCCTCCTCGATCGTCGCAAGCAGGCGCTCGGCGTTGAAGCCTCGGTGGACGTAGATGGCCGCCCCGACCATTACCGCCGGTGAGCAGTGCACGTTCAGCTGGGCGGTATGGAACATCGGCATCATGGCGACGAAGCGGTCGGAGGCGTCGAAACGGCCCTCCAGGCACATCGTCATCGACTCGAGGTATATGGCGGTGTGGTTGCCGACCACGCCCTTGGGGAACGACGTGGTGCCGCTGGTGTAGAGGTAGGTGATGGCATCCCGGTCGTCGACGAAATGCTCGGGCTCGCCAGACGGCGCCGTCTCGGCGAGCTCGTCAAAGGTGAGCATCTCGCGCCCGGCCGGCCCTGCCCCGGCCCGCTCGCCGGTACCAGGTGCGACGAAGACATCCCGGACTCCGGTTGCCTCCTCGATGGCCGGGGCCATGACCCCCAGGAGCTGGCTCTCTACAACGATGCCACGTGACTCGGAATGGCCGAGCACATAAGCGACCTCGTTCTCCCTCCAGCCCAGGTTTATTGGGACGCACACCACGCCCAACTTGGCACATGCGTAGTAGGTGACCAGGAACTCGGCGCTGTTGGCGGAGGCGAGGGCAAGCGCGTCGCCGCGCCGGTAACCGCGTTGGTGCAAGGCGTTCGCCACACGGTTTACCCAGGCATTGAAGTCGGCGTAGCTCAAGCGTCTGGAACCGTCCACAATCGCCAGGTTGCCGGGATAGCGGGCGGCGGTGCGCGTGAGCGAATCGCCGACGTTCACGCGGTGGATCAGGTTTCCAATCGTTTTGGCGTCGTTCACCTCTGAGCCTCTCTGTTAGTAGGAGCGTGGAAGGCCCAGGGAGTGCTGGGCGACGTAGTTGAGGATCATCTCCCGGTTCACCGGGGCGATGCGAAGCAGGCGGGCCAGGCCCCAGTAGGGGATCAGGCCGAACTCGGTGGAGACGCCATTCCCCCCGTGGCACTGGATGGCGGTGTCGATGGCGGCCAATGCCGCCTCGGCGGCGGCGTACTTTGCCATGTTCGAGGCTTCTCCGGCCGGCTCTCCCTTGTCGTGCAGCCAGGCAGCCTTGGCGGTCATCAGTGCAGCCAGCTCCACCTCGATCTTGGCCTTGGCAAGCGCGTGAGATACACCTTGGTGGGTGCCGATCGGGCTTCCCCACACAGAACGGGTCGAGGCGTAAGCGGCCGCCCGGTCCAAGGCGTATCGGCCGATTCCCACGCAGACGGCCGCGCCGGTGATGCGTTCCGGGTTCAGCCCCTGGAAGACCTGGCGGAAACCGTCCCCCTCGACCCCGACCAGCCGGTCCGGCGCAACCCTGACCCCGTCGAAGTGCAGGGTGAACTGCCGCTCGGGCAGCTCCACCGAGACCGGTAGGGGCTGGTGGTCGAGACCGGGGGCGTCGGTGTCCACGATGAAGAGGGATAGACGCGCCGCCCCGGCGTCGTCGCTACCGGTGCGCGCAACCACCAGGATCGCCTCCGCATCGTCAACACCTGAGATGTAGTACTTCTGGCCCTCGATGACCCAGTCGTCGCCTTCGCGGCGCGCGGAAGTGGCGAGCCGGTGGGTGTTGGAGCCGGCGTCGGGTTCGGTGATGGCGAAAACCATCTTTGTGGCCCCAGTGGCCAAACCCGGGAGCCAACGAGCCTTCTGCTCCTCGGAGCCGAAGGCCGAGATGACCTCGCCGGAGATGGCGCTCGAGACCAGCAGAAGCAAAAGAGGGGTGCCGTGGGCGGCGGTCTCCTCGCAGACGATGGCCAGCTCCACCATGCCGGCCCCGCCTCCGCCGTAGGTCTCGGGCAGGTTGATTCCCACATAGCCGTGATGGCCCAGGGCCCGCCAGAGCTCGCTGGTCGGGGTCCGGGCCGCCGCATGGGCGGCGTAGTAGCCGGCACCAAAGGAGTCGGCAATGGCTCCGACCGCCTTGCGCAGCGCGGCGTGCTCCTCGCTCGTGGTGAAGTTCATCGAAGTCAGCCTCTCTTCCTGCCGCGCTCCAGGAAGGCGTCGAAACCCTCCCTGGCCGCGGGCGTCCCAAGCACAAGCGACTGCGCCGAGGCCTCTGCGGAGAGTGATTCGGCCAGGGTGGAGTTGGCGGATCCGTTGATGAGGCGCTTGGCCATCTCCACCGTGTAGCGCGGTGTCCCCGCCAGCTTTGCCGCTGCATCAGTCGCCGCCGCGAGAGCGGCGGCCGGATCCGCCAGCACCGCATTGACGATTCCCATTGCCTCCGCACGCGGAGCGTCGATCTCTCCTGCCAGCAGCATCAGCTCTTTTGCTCGTTGCATGCCCACCAGCCTGGGGAGCAAGTAAGCCCCTCCCAGATCGGGAATGACGCCCCGGCGCACGAAAACCTGACAGAAGCGCGCATCGGCTGAGGCATAGATGAGGTCGCAGGCGAGAGCAAGATTGAAGGCCCCGCCGTATGCGACTCCGGCGACCGCCGCGACCACAGGAAGCGGGCTGTTCCAAATCGTCTCGACGAGGCGGTGGAAGGTGCGCATCATGCGGTAGGGCGCGCCGTCGTCTCCGGACCCGATCGCCTCCAGGATCGCCTCCGCATCGCCGCCAGCGGAGAAGTGTCCGCCTTGGCCGGCGAGCACGATCGCTCCCGACCCGTTCTCGGCCGCACCGGCAACGGCATCGGTGAGCTCCTCCGCTGTGCGTGCGCTTAGCGCGTTGCGGCGCTCGGGCCGGTTGATGTTCAAGGTTCGGACCGCGCCGTGGTCGGAAACCAGGATGTGGCTCATACCGCCTCCGCATCGGTGGAGCCGCGCTCGGCAAGAATGTACCGCTGCAGCTTCCCGGTTGTGGAGCGAGGAAGCTCCTCGGCGGTCATGAATTGCACGTAGTGGGGGCGTTTGTAGCCGGCGAGGCGTTCACGGCACCAGTCGACGATCTCCTCCTTGGTGGCGCGGGCTCCGGGACGCAGAACCACCACCGCCTTGGGCGTCTCGCCCCAGCGCTGGTCGGGGACTCCGAAGACGCAGACCTCCTGGACCGCGGGGTGCTTGTTGATGACCTCCTCGACCTCGGCGGGATAGACGTTCTCGCCACCGGTCTTTATCAAGTATTTCTGGCGATCGAGGAACGAGATGGTGCCGTCCTCCTGCCGTACCAGGACGTCTCCTGTGTGCAGCCATCCGCCCTTGAAGGCCTCTTCGGTGGCGGCGGGATTGTCCATGTAGCCGGACATGACGCTCGGCCCCCGGACGACACATTCGCCGGGAACGCCGATGGGCACCTCTTTCATCTCCGAATCCACCAGGCGAACCTCGAGAAGCGGGCTCGGCCGTTTGCGCAAGGAGGGGAATTCTCCGGGGCCGGAGTAGCCGTGCGCCAGGAGATAGCTCGACTCGGTCTGGCCGAAGGCGTCGTAAAAGCCGATGTCGAGCGCCTCGGTAAGCTCCACCACCACGTGGGGCATCATGTTCGCGTACCCGATGGCGAAGCGCATGGAGGACAGATCGAACTCGGCCCGGCTGGGGTGATAGAGGAAGTCGGTCAGGACTCCCGGTAGGAGGAGGGTCCAGGAGAGCCGGTCACGCTCGATCATCCGGTACATGTTCACCGGGTCCGCTTTGCGCAGAGCGCCGAAGGTTCCGCCGGTGATCATGGTGGCATATAGAGATTCGTCTCCGCCGCAATGGAAAAGGGGCAGCCAGCCGATGAATCCGTCCTCGGGTGTTAGCGAGAACCACTGGGCCAAGCGCTCCCCGCGGATGGCCGCGGCGGACTGGCTGATCATCGCGCCTTTCGGGCGTCCGGTGGTTCCAGAGGTGTAAAGGACGTTGTGGATGTCGCCGCCCGCGATCTCCACCTCGGGGGCGGGATCGCGCTCGCTGGCTATGAGCTCCTCGTAGCTGAGGTAACCATTGGGCGGTTCGTCAATGCAGATCCAGTCCCGGATGCCACTGCCCTCGCGCAGGCCCGCAAGGAGGTGGGCGAGATCGCCGGAGACGATCATGGTGGTGGGGCTGCCGGTCGCCACGCACCATGCGATCTCGTCGGGGTGCAAGCGTATGTTGAGAGTCAGGGCGGTGGCTCCCAGCGAAGCCAAGGCCGCGTAGGTCTCCACGTACTCGGGCCTGGTCTCGGAAAGCACGGCCACGCGGTCCCCCTTGCGGACCCCCAACGCGTGAAGGGCGGCGGCCAGCCGCTGGGATCGCCTCCCGAGCTCGGCGTAGGTCAAGCTGGAGGTCTCGGAGGTGACCGCCACCCGGTCGGCGAAGATCCGGAACGCGCGCTGGAAGATACCGTTTACGGTGATGCTCGAGGCCACTTTGGCCGCATCGCTCATTTGGGCTCCTTTGGGAAAAGCGATAAAGGAATGTCCACATGGCGGGAGCGCAGGTACTCTCCCAAACCCT
>JAKAOC010000067.1 GCA_021823385.1 Actinomycetes bacterium | reverse complement strand
CCGATCTTATGGACGGACACCATGAAGGGAGGCACCCGATTCCCCGTTTGGGGATCTGCCCTGGACCCGTTTATGGCCTGGAAGGTCTCACACCTTCCATGCCGGACTCTTGATCATGCGCGCATAGGCCCTGATCTTGGCCGGCGTCGCCTTCTCCCGTCGAATCCCCACAAAATGGAAATCCCCATCGAAGAATCTCGCCTTTCCATACCCAAGCTGTCTGAGCCCTCCGATGGGCCAGCGGGCGTTCCGCACTTCCTCAGAGTTAGGTGGCTCTGAGACGACCAGGATGCCGCCGGGCCGCAAAAAGCCCACCGACAATTCCGCGAGCAGTGGGGGAGGGCCGAAACAGCGGGCCACCACCACCTCGAAGTCCCCGGCGTGTTTGGGCAACAACTCCTCAGCTCGGCCGTTGATTACTTCTACGCGCGCACCCAAGCCAAGCTTGGGAACGAATTCCTCGGCCACCTTCGACCGCCTGCTCATGGAATCCAGAAGAGTGACCCTCCATAGCGGCGAGTCCAGCGCCAGCAGGAGCCCCGGAATCCCCACACCGCTACCCAGGTCCAATAAGGAGAGCTCGCCGTCTCCGGCGAGCTCTCTAATTACAGCCCTGTAATTCCTAGCATGGGCAACGATGCGCTCAAGCGGATCGGATCCGATCCCACCGACGAGCTTTCCCTTGGCGTACCATTCGTCAAGCACCCCTTGGGCTAAGCCCTCCATTCAGCGCTCAGGCCTCCTGGTCGTCCTCGGCGACGCTCACCACGATGTAGCGGCGCGGCTCCTGGCCCTCGGATCTGGTCGACACACCTTCGATACCCGCCATAGCGTCGTGCACGACCTTGCGGTCGGCCGCATTCATCGGCTCAAGAGTGCGAGACTTTCCGCTCTCCAGCACCTCTTCGGCCACCTTGACGGCAAAGCGCTCGAGGCTGGCACGTCGCTTCTCGCGAAAGCCGCCGATGTCCACGAAGACCCGGCCGTTGGCGCGGCGATACTTGTTTTGCACCGAGGCACGAGTGAGCTCCTGAATAGAGCTCATGACCAGACCCTTGGGCCCGATTAGCAGGCCGTAGTTCGATTCCCCGGTGACCGCCACCGTGATGTTGTCGTCCTCGATGTGCTGAACCGAAACCTGTCCCGGAATCTGGAACTCCCGCATCAGGCCAGCCAGAAAGGACTGCGCGGCACCCGCCTGCTCCACCAACGGAACGGTTTCTACTTGAGTATTCGATTCTTCCACCTTGTCCTCCACAACCTTTGCCGGTGCCTTCCTAATCGGCCTCTCGGCCTGAACTTCCTTTTGAGCCGGCCGGCGCTCCTGCTTTTCGGCCGTCGCGCCCTCGTTGCGCCTTGGGGTGCGCTCGCGCTGCCTGCGTGGACGCCGATTGTCCTTCGGGCGCGGGATGCTGGGCTTGACCCGCGCGCGAATGCGCGCCTCGCGCTTCAGCCGCCCGAAGAGGCCTTGCTTTGCCTCTTCGATCACCTCGTACTCGATATCCGATTCATCCACGCCCAACAGGTCCAGCGCCGCTGTGAGCGCCTCTCTAATATCCTTGCCTGTGGTCTCAACCCATTCCATTGTTGACTATCAATCCTTGTTCGGCAGGCGCCCGTAGCGCCTGTCTACTTACGTTTGCGCTTGGCGTTGCGGTTCTGTGGACCACGAGGCTTTTGCTGCCCGGCGGATCCTCCTCGCGGCTTCTGCGGCGAGGCCTTGCCGTCGACCTGCCCGCCCGCCTCGCGCACCTGCTGAGATGCCCCCTTCAATTGCTGCCAAAGGCTCTGCTTTGGCTGCTTGGGGATCTGGCCCGACTCTTCCAGGGCTTTGGTCTCGACCATCTTCTGCCGCGCCTCCTGAGAGTGCTTGCGCAGAACCGGATCGTGACGCCACATCAGCTCCTGCTGGCCGATGCGGAAGAGCGAGGACACCACGAAGTAGACGTTCACACCTGCCGGGATGCCGATATAGATGACACCGAACAGGAGTGGCGAATACTTCATAATCATTGCGGCCTGGTTGTTGGCCCCTGCCGCTGTCGGGTTCTTGGAGTAGATCTGCCAAGTCGAGATGAACACCAGGACCACGGCGACGACGACCACGCCGTAGTAGGGGAGGGCGGTCAAGAACCCGCTGTGGACGTGGGTAGCCGCCGTTCCGAGGTCGATCCCCAAGGAGTGCATTTTCCCGCCGCCCGCAACGAGGTTCTTGTACAGGAGGGTCGTATGTGAGATGTACTTCGGCGCCGGCGTACCGTTCTTCTCAACGAAGGTGAGGCCGCGGATGACGTCGTACATAACGAACAGCAGCGGGAACTGAAGCAGCATCGGGAGGCATCCGGAGGCCGGGGAGACTTTGTTCTCCTTGAAGAGACGCTGCATCTCCTCGTTCTGCTTGACGCGGTCGTTTTTGTATTTGGTCTGCAGGGCCTTGAGCTCCGGCTGCAAACGTTGCATCTCCAGCATCGACCGAGTGCTCATCTGCGTAAGTGGCCAAACCACGGCCATGACCGTTACGGTCAGCAGGGCGATAGCGCCGGCGTAGCTGTGGACGAGGCCGTAGTAGATGGCTATCAGGCCGGCCAGCAGCTCGAAGAGGGGCTTGAAGAGATCGCCCAGGTAAGTCATTTGGCTACCTTTGTACCTTTTGGTTCTGGAACGGGGTCAAACCCCCGGCCCCCGAACGGGTTGCAGCGAGCCACGCGCTTGGTGGCAAGCCACAGGCCCTTCGCGGAGCCGTGGAGCTCGACCGCCTCGTAGGCGTAGTTGGAGCAGGACGGGTAGTAGCGGCACGGGGAGACCCTCCCTGCTCGCAACTTCTGATAGGCGCCCAAGGCTCCTAGCACTACCTTTTTCAAATCCGATGCTCCTCGACCGCTTCTGACCTGGTCTTGCTTGCACTTGAAACGGCTCGCGAAGCTCGGACCGTCAGCGAGGTTACGATCTCCGATAGTTGATGGTAATCCAGGGAGGCCGATTCGGGGTACGCAAGCAACACGTAGCTACCTGGCACCAGGGAGGACTCCTTTTCACGGAATATCTCCCGAATCCTACGGCGAAGCCTGTTTCGCACGACGGCTTTACCAACCTTGCGCGGGATGGACATCCCGAGCTTCACCCCGGGTTCATCCCTCGGCAGAAAAACCAAGGAGAGAGCGCCTCCGCGATATTTGAACCCTCGCGCCCTCACCTCGGCGAACTCCGCCGATCTGGAGATCGAATTCACCCTCCGGCCAGCCCGGCTTCCGTCAAGCGCTTAGACGCTGCCTTCCCTGTAGCCGACGCGCCTTCAGCACCGCGCGACCGGCCCGGGTCGACATCCTCTTACGGAAGCCATGCTTCTTGGCACGCCTCCGGTTGTTTGGTTGAAACGTTCTCTTCAACGCGAACTCCGAAATCTTGGCTAAAAACGCAAGTGCGCTTTTTGGACAAGGTTCCATCATAGTGTTGTAACGGCGATCGGCTCACCCGGGGCCCACCCACCTTGCTAAGATCGCTTTTCCCGGAACTTCGTCGGGCATCTGTACATAGACTCTGAATGTTTCGCCAGGAGATCTCTGGCCGATGGCGAAGGCGGGGCATAGCCTGCGATATAAGCCTACTAGCTGGGATTTTCATGCAATGAGCGAGGCCGACGACCTCTGGAGGTTGTGCCGTCCGAAGATAATGGACCGGATCACCGAGTCCTCGTGGCTCGCCCTCTTCGAGACGGTCGTACCTTCTCGTCTTGCCGGAAACCGGCTCTTCCTCGACGTCCCCTCTTCCATAGCCAAGACGCGCATAGAACAGCGCCACCTCGGCCAGATCAACGAAGTTCTGAGGGAACTGGGTTTCGAGGACACCGAGGTGGTTCTGGCGGTCTCCGCCGGATCTCACTCCAAGAACGGGACGGGCGTCTCCGACGACTCGTTCGAATCCGACGACCATGAGCTTTTCACTTCGTCGCCTCGCCCAGAGCGCCAGCGCCAATCCCGGACTTCAGTCGAGGAGAGAGGCATGATCAACCCGAGCTTCACCTTCGACGCCTTCGTCATAGGCTCCTCGAATCGCTTCGCCCACGCTGCGGCCCTTAGTGTCGCCGAGACGCCGGCGCGCTCGTACAACCCTCTTTTCATACATGGCAAAGCCGGCCTCGGTAAGACTCACCTTCTGCACGCGATCGGCAACTACGCACTCGACAACTACCCCGAACTCAAGGTCAGGTACGTCTCCACGGAGACGTTCCTGAACGAATTCGTGGACGCAATTCGTAAGAACAACACCGCCGCCTTCAAGCGCCGATACCGCGAGTGCGACGTCCTCCTGATCGATGACGTTCAGTTCCTCGAGGCTCGAGAGTCGTTGCAGGAGGAGTTCTTCCACACCTTCAATCACCTGCACGCGGCCAGGAAGCAGATGGTCATCACCTCCGATCGCCCTCCCAAGGCCATTGCCACCCTGGAGGAGCGCCTTCGGAGCCGCTTCATGTCCGGCCTCATCACCGACGTGCAACCTCCGGAAGTGGAGACACGTCTCGCGATCCTTCGCAAGAAGAGCGAGATGATGGTCACTCCTATTCCGGACGACGTCCTGCAGTTCATCGCTCAAGCGATCAAGGACAACATCCGGGAGCTCGAGGGGGCCCTGATAAGGGTGAGCGCGTACGCATCTCTAAATGGTCTGTCCATAACCTCGGAACTCGCCAGGGAACTTCTCGCCGACATGGTGGACACGGATGTAAAGGCGATCACACCTGAAGAGATCATCGAGTCGATCTCGGCCTACTACGGCCTTTCACCCCTCGAGATCCGCGGCGCTTCGCGCAAGCGGCCCCTGGTCGAGGCCAGGCAGGTGGCCATGTACGTCTTCCGCGAGCTCACCGACCTCAGCTTTCCTGCAATTGGCAAGGAGTTCGGCAATCGCGACCACACAACGGTAATGTACGCCGTCAACAAAGTCGAGGCACAGATGGGAGAGGACCGCGAGACCTACAATCGCGTCACCGCACTGCTAACGAAGATCAGAAGTCAACAGCTGTGAATAACTCTGTGGATAACCATCCCTCCATCTGTGAACAAATGTTGAAAAGTTGTCCAACAATAGGGAAACTCAGCCGATGGCCAGTGACTGAATCCACAGGGATACGTGCGGATGTGGAATCCCGCGAGGTATGAAAAGCACTTTCCACCTGGGAAAAGGTAGAGTTGTCCACAATCCACAGGACTACTACTACAACCATAGAAAGATAACGAATAAGGAGTTGTTAGTTGCGGTTCAGCTGTGAAAGGGACCTCCTCGCCGAAAGCATCGCTTCCGCCGGCAGGGCGCTGGAGAGCAAATCCTTCGGTTCTGGTGTACACCTGGACCTGAACGGCGACTCGTTGGTAGTCTCCGGGCACGAAACGGACATCCTCATCGAGGTGAGAGTCGAGGTCTTCGGCATCGAGGACGGGCACTGCGTGGTTCCGGCACCCCTCACCGCGGATCTCGTCCGCTCGCTCGGAGAAGGAGTGGTCGAGATCGAGGCGGACGACATCAACCTGGCTATGCGATCCCAGCGTGCCGAAATGTCGGTGAATTTGATAAACGATTACAACCCTCCCTATTCGCGCCAGTCAGAGTCGGAGCCTGTCACGGTGAAGCCGGCCGACCTTCGGGACGCGTTGTCGCAGGTGATACGCGCTTCCGCTAAGAGCGACGCCCGCGATTTTGTCTACACGGGGGTTCTCTTCGCCGCGACCGACTCCGGTCTTCGCCTAGTCGCGACCGACGGCGTGCGAATGGCCATCCGTGACATCACCGGCCTTAACCTCCTCGGGGCCGACATGGAGGTCATCGTCCCTGCCCGTGCTCTCGCCGAGCTCGAGAGAATGATTGGCTCCAAGACGGCACAGGACGAACTGAGCGTGACAATCTCGTCGAAAGAAGCTTCCTTCGAGGTGGGGGACACCCTGTTGGTGACCCGCTTGATCGAGGAGAAGTATCGGGACTATCGCCAGATCCTTCAGCCGAGCTACCCGAATCGCATGGTCGCCCCAAAGAAGGAGATGATGGAAGCCCTACGGCGTCTGCGCAGGATGGCGAGGGAGAACCGCGACCTTACCAATCTGAAGATGGAAATCACCGAGACCTCCATGATCATGAGTGTCCACATACCCCAGGTCGGTACGGCACGCGAAGAGCTGGACGTCACCTACGTAGGCGAGGACATCTCGCTCGCTTTCGATCCCGAGCTCCTGAACGAAGGCGTGGATGCGGTGACAAGCGACTACGTGGCGATGGAGATGACCGCTGCCAACAAGGCTGTCAAGGTCTCGAACGCCGACAATTCCGAGCTCACCTACCTCCTCATGCCGATCCGCCAGTAGTGCGGGATCAGGCGCAGAAGGATTTCATCAATCTGTGGGCGAGGTGGTGAACCGTGCACGCGGAGTTCGTGCACATCACCGATTTCAGGAACATCGAAACGATGCACCTCGAACCGGGTCCGGTTGGCGTCACCGCCATCACCGGAGCCAACGGCCAGGGGAAGTCGAGCATCATCGAGGCAATCGGCTACGCACTCTCCGGACGCTCCTTTCGCAATGCGCGCAAGGAGTCGATGGTGCGAAAAGGGTGTGAGCAGGCAGTTGTGAGAATCGGGCTCGCGGTGGGCGACCGTCAGGTGCTGGTCGAGCTGGCGATGAGAAAAGGCTCCTCAGACAGCCTTCTTCTAAATCACAACGCCGCCGCCCGGGGTGAGGTGGCAAGGCTTGCCCCGCTCACGATCTTCACGCCGCGCGACATCGAGATCATCGCGGGGCCCCCCGCTGAGAGGCGAGACTTCGTTGACGCGGCGCTCACGGTAATGGGTCCCAGGGCAGCGGAGGCGGTGGAGAAGTACGATGCCCTGCTTCGCCATCGCACCTCCATCCTGCGTCAGATAGCGGCCACCAACTCATCGTCTCTGACCGAGATGCTCGAAGTCTTCGACGAACAGCTAGCCGAGGCCGGCGAGAGGCTGGCCAGGATGCGCCTGAGCCTCCTTGGTCGGATAGAGCCGGTGCTGTCCCACCTGTATGCTGGAATATCGGGAGAAAGCGACACGGTTTCGTTGTCCTATAGCTCCACTTGGGGACAAGATTTGCGAGAGGCCATGACCCGCAGCCGCGGTGAGGATTTGAGGAGGGGAGCAACCTCCGTAGGTCCTCACCGAGACGACGTGGCTTTTAGCTTGAACGGTCTTGACGCTCGCTACGAAGCTTCCCAAGGAGAACAGCGCACGCTCGCATTCGCCCTGAAGATGGGACTGCACGAGATGGTGAGGGACCGAATCGGCGAAGAACCCATCGTCCTTCTGGACGACGTATTTTCCGAACTGGATCGGAGTCGCAGCGACAAGGTGCTGGAAACCGCAAAGGTGGCACAGGTCCTTGTCACCACCAGTATCGGCGATCGCCTGGACGAGAGGGTGAAGCTGAAGCTTGAGGTGTCCGGAGGAGCCCTGCAGTGAGGGATGGACGGCTCGGGAAGGACCAACCCGAGCTACACGGCATCGGACAGTCGTTGCGGGTTCTGGCCAAGTTCCTTGATAAGGACGGGAGCCTGGAGCTGGAGAGCATACGCCAGGCGTGGGGAGCGGCTGTCGGAGAGCCCTTGGCGGGCCAGACGTGGCCGCTACGTATCGAGGGGGAGCGCCTGAGGGTGGCTGCCGCCACGCCGGCTGCGCGAGCGGCGCTGGCGATTGCTTCGGGGAGAATCCTCGGGGAGCTTAGGAAGATGGGTTTCGGCTTCAGCGAGCTTGGAGCCGAGGTTAGAAGCGCCTCCAGGCGCAGATGACAGCAGGTAGAGAGTGACTTCATTGGACGATACGTCAAAGGTACGCGCGGATTACACCGCGGAGTCGATCACGGTGCTCGAGGGCCTCGAGCCTGTTCGGATGCGCCCGGGCATGTACATCGGTTCCACCGGATCGACTGGACTTCACCACCTGGTGTGGGAGGTAGTGGACAACGCGGTGGACGAGGCCATGGCAGGTCATTGTGACCACATCGTTGTCTCCCTGATGGCCGACGGCTCCGTTGAGGTCGTTGACAACGGGCGCGGCATCCCAGTGGACGAGCACCCCTCCTATCCGGGAAAGTCTGCGGCGGAAGTGGTTCTCACGGTTCTGCACGCCGGAGGAAAATTCGGCGGAGGTGGATACAAGGTTTCCGGTGGGCTCCACGGAGTTGGCGTTTCGGTTGTGAACGCCCTCTCCTCCCGACTGGAGTTGGAGATAGACCGCGGCGGCAAGACCTACAAAATGAGTTTCGCCGATGGTGGCAACGTCGAGAAGGCGCTAGAGGCGGTGGGGAAGTCGTCAAAGCGCGAGCACGGCACGACGGTCAGATTCTGGCCGGACGGAACCGTCTTCGACGAGACCGATTTCCGGGCCCAAACAGTTCTGGAACGGCTGCAAATCATGGCCTTCCTAAACAAAGGATTGCGGATCGATTTCCGGGACCTGCGCGAAGGGAAGTCCTCGGCGGAGAGCTTCTGCTACTCGGGTGGGATCATCGACTTCGTCAACCACCTCAACTCCTCCAAGGAATCCCTCTTCAAGAAGGTGGGATACTTCTCCGCGGCCGAGGAGAGCCAGGAGGTGGAGATCGCCTTCCAGTGGAATACCGGCTATTACGAAAGCATCCACTCGTTCGCGAACGGAATCGCAACCATCGACGGAGGGATGCACGAGGAGGGCTTCAAAAAGGCCCTGACCACGGCAATAAACAAGTACGCGCGCTCTCGGGGGCTGCTGAAGGAGAAGGACGATAATCTCCAGGGCGAAGACGTGCGCGAGGGCCTCTCAGCCATTATCTCAGTGCGCTTGACCGATCCCCAGTTCGAG
>JAKAOC010000066.1 GCA_021823385.1 Actinomycetes bacterium | reverse complement strand
CTCTGACCTGCGAACTCGTGGAGTGGGAAGGTGCGAGCCAATTTCTGGCAGGATCGCGTCGGCCCTCGCAAGCGGGCCCTTCGGCTAGGCTGGACTCTGCGAAAACAAGAATCCGGGACCTGCTGAGGAGCTAGCTGCCTTATGTCCATCGAGATCAATACCCGCGACTGCGCTGTTCTCTCTGACTCTGAGTTGTCCATTATGGCCGACCTGTCTGAGGCGGCCGGCTCGAGCTTTGACATCGGCTGCCTTTCGAAGGCACGCGAAGAGTGGGTACTGGTTACCGACGTATTCAAGGACGGAAGGCTTACCGGCTTTTCCTTTTACACCTTGGAGCGCATCGGTGGCACTCCCGCTGTCGTGGTTGGCGTGATGCTGGCCGAGGCAGGGGAGTACTCGCGCGACACGATGATGGCAATCCGCGAGGGGCAGTTCCGCAAGGCCCTTCTCGCCTTTCCCGACGAGGACGTCTTGGTCGGGACCAGGTTCACCGACGCCGGCGGCTTCGAGATTTTCGAAGGACTTGTGGATATCGTGCCCCAGCCCGGCCACAAGCCGAGTGGAGAAGAGCGTGCCTGGGCGCGGCGGCTGGCCCGGCGCTTCGGCGGGGAACATCGGATCGACGACCGCACGTTCGTGCTCACGGGTACCGGGGAGTCAATCGGCTACACCGCCTATAAGCCCCAAACCGCGTCACCGCAATTTTCCGGATTTGGTGAGTTCTTCGCACCGCTGGATGCTGAGCGCAGGGACTCCCTGATAGCCCTCGGTTGGATCATGGCCGAGGAGCTGGCCAAGTACTCGGGCTTCGACGACTGACGGGACCGCCCGTCGCCAACGAGCCTCCGTTCGAGGATCTTTCATTATCATCAACGCCGTCTTTCGGGGGCAGGCACTGCTCGTCCGGGGCCAGGGCGTAACCGTCCCTGGGCAGTGGTAATCAAAAGGCGCTCCGATCACACCTAAGGGTGGCGCCGGCATTCCGGAGCACCACCAACGCAACCCAGAGGTCCTCCCGGAACCTCGGTGAGCGCGGTCCGGGACGTACCTCCGATCTACCGGCGGCCGGGTTCGAGCAGCCCGGTCAGCTCCGTGGCGGAAGCGGGGGCCGGCCCCGAGAGCCGCCCTGATCTTGGCGCCGTCTCGGCACCCTTAGCCCCTGTTGCGCCACTTGCGTGGCCTGGCAGGTTGGAACGATGCCGGGCGTAGGTCGTTGGCTAGCCCCGGCGGTCGCGTGAATCGTCTCGGCGAGACGGGACCAAATTCGAAACCGCGGCCGAATGGAGCGGATTCTGCCTGCTCGGCGGGCTTTACCCGTTGTTCACCAAAATGCTACCTATACGTCGCTTTCCAGCAACCCGTTAGCAAGTTTGATACGAGACGATGGTATGGCATTGTGAGCATGAAATCGTCCGACGGACGACCGGAGGAAGACGTGAGCGAATATCTCTCCGTTGGTGAAGCGCTTGATCAGGCGCCAATCAGCCGATTCCATACCCGATCCATCTTTACTGCGGGGATGGGCTTCTTCACGGATGCCTATGACCTGTTCATTATTGGCACTGCGACAACCCTCATTGCCAAGCAATGGGGCTTGAGCACTTCGCAGGTCGGGCTGATCAACTCCATCACGCTGATTTCCGCATTCGTGGGTGCTATTGCCTTCGGTCGAATTGCGGACGTGCTCGGACGCAAGCGCACCTATGGGCTTGAGGCCGCAATTATGGTGGTCGGCGCAATTGCCTCCGCCTTTGCTCCCTCCCTGATATGGCTGCTCATCTTCCGGTTCATCCTCGGACTTGGCGTCGGGGGCGACTACCCGATGTCGGCGGTGCTGATGGGGGAGTACTCAAACGTAAAAAGCCGCGGCAAACTGGTGGGCCTGGTCTTTGCGATGCAGGCGCTAGGCACTATCGCCGGCTACGTCGTCGCCCTGGCGCTGCTGGCGGCCAAGGTCAACCCGGACATCGCCTGGCGTATCATGCTTGGCTTTGGGGCGGTTCCGGCAGCCGGCGTCATCTACCTCCGCCGAAAGATGCCTGAGTCCCCGCGCTACCTGGCCCGTGTTCGCGGGCAGGTTGCCGCAGCCGCGGACTCCATCGCCAGTTTTTCCGAGGGCGTCGTTCGCGCCGGCACCAGCGCTGAGCCGGTCGTGCGCCTCACCATGAGGCAGTTTCTCTCGAACAAGCGCTACCTCGTCTATTTGTTGGGAACGGCGGGCTCGTGGTTCGTCTTTGACTACGCCTACTATGGAAACTCAGTCTCCGCCCCTCTGATCGTGTCCTCGGTACTCGGCAAGAGCGGATCCCATGTGCTGACCGAAGCCATAGCGCTGCAGCTGATCGTCTTCACGGTGGCGGCTGTGCCCGGCTATTACTTGGCCGCGGCATTCATGGACCGGATCGGTCACAAACGGCTCCAGCTCATCGGCTTCATCTTCATGGGGCTGGCATTTTTGCTGATCGGCGTGATACCCAACGTCACGACCATGATCCTTCCGTTCCTGCTTCTCTTCGGAATCAGCTACTTCTTCGCCGAGTTCGGACCCAATCAGACGACCTTCGTCCTTGCAGGCGAGGTCTATCCGACCTCCGTTCGCTCCACCGGTCATGGCATCTCCGCGGGTATCGCCAAGTTCGGGGCCTTCCTCGGCGTCTATCTCTTCCCGATCATCAAGGCTCACCTCGGGGTGGCCGGAGCGCTCGAATTCTCGTTTGGGATGGCGGTTATCGGCTTTTTTGTGACTCTGGTGCTGCCCGAGCCGGCAAATAAGTCGCTCGACGCCGTTTCGGGCGAAGACGAGCTTGTCAAGAGTGCTCTAGCGGTGAGTGTGAACTCCAAGGCAGCTGTCTAGCCGGAGAATAGGCTTCGCGGCCACCAGCCGAGGAACTATCTTGCCGGAGATTGCGGTCCGGCCGGATTCTGTTGGCCGACGTCGGAGTGGCGGGCCCCGAACCTCGGCTGGCACGCAGAGGTTTGAGGCTTTGCGCCGAGCGGATCCGATTAGCCGCCGCTGCACGGCGCGCCCGGTTGCCGGTCTCACTTCCGACGGAAGAGGCTCACGATTGGACCCTCGTTGACGCGAGCGCAGGTGAGGGCGCGGCGCTACACCTTCGGGGCAGGTCGGGCCAGTGCACTCTATGGTCACGGAAACGGCTTGGATCGCCCGTTGAATGCAAACGACTATTTCGGCGCGTGATCGCTGCCGTTCGTTCGGGTTTTGATGACTGATCGCAGGAGTCGCCCCCAACCCGCAGCGCTGAACCCTCAGGGCGCGCAGCCCGGCCCGGCAGGGCCGGACTTTACAATCGATGCGCTGGGCTCCATCAGGACCTGGTTCCTTTTGAGGCCGGTCACATCGTAAACGTAGATGTTTGCGCCTTCGGTCACCAGCCGTGCCTGGGGAAGGTGAGCCAGGTTCTTCACGAAGGGCATCACGTCGGGACCTGACGGGAAGGTATGTCCGTACCCGGCTTCCACGATGATCTCGATGTTTGATGAACAGACGGGGATTGCCTCAGGGATGAAGATCATGGGCAGTACGTTCTTACGGTCCGAGAAGCGCCCCACGACCTGTGGCGCGGCGAATACCTCGGTCGAGGGCGCCGCGTGAACTCGGTCGAGTACAGCCGCCGCCGGAGCCGGGATGATTAGCCAGTTGGGCGGGATGCTTGCATCGTAGAGCAGTGCGCCGGCGCCAATGGCAAGCGAGAGTGCCGCGACAAACGGCGGGGTCGCTTTGCCAAAGTGGGGCAAGCGCCGGGCAAACGCCGCCAAGATTGATCCTGTCACGATCGGAAAGCCTGCTAGCAAGAGGAGGGTCTCCGGATAATTCTGGAAGCCGGCTTGCAGCGTGATGAACGACGGTGTGAACTGCAGCGCATTCGCTGCGATCGCAGCGACTGAGGCGCCAAGTGCGGGCGGGTAGAGCGCTCCAAGCAGCCCTGAATAGGCAAAGATTCTCGCAATCCACGCCCCCCGCGCCATCAGGGTTCTGATCGGCGTCGCGGGATGGGTGACGATGCCAACGACGATTGCGGCTAGTGACTTGTTGGAGGAGTGGGCGAGGTAGCCGTAAGAAGCGGCAAGCGGCGTTGCCTGGTGGGCATTCAACGCCACCACCAGGCCAAGCCAGGCGAGCCCGGCGAACGCGACGGCAACGCCCTTGCGCCGCATCCGCTTAAGCACGACCATCCCGACCCCGAGTCCGGCTACCAGGAGTGCAGATTCGGTGCCGCTCAGTAGCGCGACGCCGAGGCCGACCCATGGCAGGTACCTGCGCCCTTCCCAAAAACCTATTGCGGCTACGACCAGTCCGAGTGCGGCGATGCTCTGCGCATGGACGTCGAACGCGGCGGTCTCCCAGGCATAAGGATTGGCGAAGGCGAGCAGCATCACCGAACCGACCGCCACCACCCTGGTACTAGGCCGGGTGATCTCGCGTTCGGCCACACGAATGGAGAAGTCGATCACTACAAAGGTTCCCGCGGCGATGGCCAGATCTTGGATCACCAGCAAAGAAAGCGGGGACGGGAAGACAACCCGGACCAAAGCGAGTGGCCATGCCAGGAGGTTGAACTCGTCGCTCCAGAAGGCGTGCTGGTAGAGCGTGTTGTAGGGATTCAGGTGACCAGCCGCGATCTGCGAGGTTGCCTGGTTGAGAATGCCGAAATCGATGCCGAGGTCGAAGTGCGCGAACAGGTTGATGGAAAACATCAACAGCGCGGCGAATTGGGCCAAGGAGGCGAGCAGCGCGAGTATACGAAACCAACGCTGCATGCCGATGGGCCTCCTTCTTCCGTCGTGCCGACAGGGAGCCCTGGCAATGGCCATCGCGTTGATCAGGAAGGACGTGGGCCGTCGACTGGAAATATGATACCCCGCGCCACGGCTGCCGTAGATCGTGCTCCGAGGCGCTCAAGATCGATGGCGATAGGTTGAGTAATGATTTAGCTACATTGCGATATCGATGTAAAGTATCCTCTTCATCATGAGTGGAGCGAAGTTTGGCATTGCAGAACTCCGCAAACGGTTGGGGCTTAGCCAGGAGGATTTGTGCCAACGGGTTGGCATCTCGCGGCCGGCACTTTCTGCCATCGAACGCGGTAGGGAGCAACCGCGCGTTGGTCTAGCCATCCGCCTCGCCGGCGAGCTTGGCGTGGCGGTGGAACAGCTATTCGGGACCACGACCGCTGGGGCGACCGCGAAAGGCACCCGCGAGCCGGCGCTCGGCGTATATGGCGAGATTGGCAACCAAACGGTCGTGCGGGAGCTTCCGAACGGTTACATAGGTGGTTCGTTTCTCGCTCCCAATGCGTCCGTGGGACCGCGCGGATCGATCGCTCGCATGGGCGATCCGGCGGTGCTGGTCGACGGATGCGACCCGATTCTGGGCTTTGTCGTATCCCACCTTGGGAGCCGGCTCGGCCGGAGTTATTACTGGTGGTCGTTGCCCAACCGCGCTTCTCTGACGAATCTCGCCGAGGGAAGGTCGCACATGGGCCTTGTCCACCTGCCGGAGGGCGACGCCCCGGAACTGCCCGATGGCTGGCCAGTGCCGGTCCCATTGGCGGCCTGGGAGTTGTGCATCGCCACCAAGCCGGGGAATCCGGCCTCGCCCGGGTCCATCCCGGACCTATTTGCGCCGGGGGTGCGATTCGCCGCCAGGGTCGAGGGTTCAGGTGTGCGTCGGCTCGCTGACGAATGGGCATCCCGGGAGGGCGTGGAACTCGCAGCTGGAGGGTTCGCCTCCCACCTCGAGGCCGCTTCGGCGGTGCGCTTCGGCGACTATGAC
Organism: Actinomycetes bacterium; assembly: GCA_021823385.1. Next base: position 3,088 of record JAKAOC010000066.1, on the reverse strand, counting down.
GCAACCCTGACAATGCGCGGGACGGCGGTTGCGCTCGGCCTGGAGTGCACGCCGGTGGCTCTGCAGCGCTCCTGGCTCGCCTACACCCGGGAGTCCGAAGCCGACTTCCGGGTTGCCGACGCGCTGGACGAGATCCAGTCGCGGCGAATGCGCAGGCTTTTGCAGTTGATGCCGAACTACCTAGGCGCCGCCTGAAACATGGTGCGGGATTACTCGAAATTCGAGGAAGAGGAGAGAAGATGCGGCGACGCCTGACAGCCGGGGCACTGGGTTCATTCGGCCTTCTTGCGGCCGCGTGCGGTTCCGCGGGGTCGGCAACGGCGACCCAAGGGGCCTCGACGACTAGCACCCGCCTGGGGGGCTCCGTCAAGGTCGCCTATGCCGGATCTCTGGTAGGGCTCATGGTCAACAAGATCGCCCCGGCTCTGAAGAGCTATGACGGGATCACCCTCGACGGGCTCCCCGGTGGCTCGACGGGCCTTGTCAATCAGATCAAGAGCGGCACCAGCTCCTTCGACGTCTTCATCTCCGCCGCGCCGTCTGCCAACTCGGGGCTGATGGGGGGCGCGAACGGGAGTTGGGAGAGCTGGTACGCGGCGTTGGGCACCGCCCCACTGGTGATCGGCTACAACTCCTCCTCCCATTTTGCCCAGGCGTTGCGCACACAGCCCTGGTACAAGGTGATGCAGGAGCCGGGCTTCAAGCTCGGCCGCACGGATCCAGCCCTCGACCCCAAGGGTGTGCTCGTAGAGAAGCTTCTATCCGAGGTCGCGGCCTCAACTCATGACCCCGGCCTGGTAGCCGCTGTACTTGGCCCGACAGAGAACCCTGCCCAGGTGTTTCCTGAAGAAAGCCTGGTTGCCAGGTTGCAAACCGGGCAGCTGGATGCTGGATTCTTCTACTCGAACGAGGCGAAGCAAGCCGGGATACCGACCGTATCCACCGGCTATCCCTTGGGCGCCTCCTTCACCGTCTCCATTCTGGCCAAGGCCCCCGACCTTCCACAGGCGGTGGCCTTCCTGAACTTTCTCTACTCGAAGGCCGGACGGGGCCTGCTCACGGCGGGAGGCATAGGTCCCGAGGCGCCGAAGGTGGCCGGAAAGGCCGGCACGATGCCCAAGGGACTCAAGCTCTGATAGCGGGCCGAGCCCGAACCCCGAGGCGTGAGTCCCGGCTGCCGGCGGGACGGGATTTCGCGCCAGGGCGCCAAGCAAGGGGGAGCGCGCTGCGGTCGCGTCACTCCAGTTTTGTGTTGGCCGTGGTTGCCCTTGGCAGCGCCTTCATGGTGCTGCCACTCGTGGCGCTTCTGGTGTACTTCGGTGCGCACCGGGCCGGGCCGCCTGGCACTGCCAATCTCTGGCAGGCGATCTTCAACTCGGTCGTGGCTTCGTTGATAGCGCTCGTCCTGGTGGTCGTGGTGGGGGTGCCGACCGGCTATTGGCTCCAGCGCCACTCCTCGCGCCGTGCGCATTTGCTCGCCACGCTGCTGCGCCTACCCCTCGGCGTGCCCCCGATGGTGGCGGGCGTGATGCTCCTGGTTGCCTTCGGTCCTGAGTCGCCTATCGGGCGGGCGCTCGGGGGGCGGTTGGTCAATACGCTGGCCGCGATCGTGCTTGCCCAGTCCTTCGCCTCGCTTCCTTACATAGTCGAGGGCTCGCGCGGTGCGTTCGGCGGGGTGGACGACCGGGCGGGCATAGTGGCGAAAAGCCTGCGAATGGGTCCGGTAGCAGAGATGGTCCAAGTCGCCATCCCTCTGGCCTGGAGCTCCATTCGCTCGTCCATAATCCTGGGCTATCTACGCGCCTTCGGTGAGTTCGGCGCCGTCCTCCTTGTGGCGTACAGCCCATATTCGCTTCCGGTCTACACCTACGTGGCCTTCGAAGGTTCTGGACTGGCCGCAACCGCAGCGCCGGTGCTGGCCACGCTGGCCCTGTCCGGGCTGGTCGCGCTCGGGCTGTCGCGCCTCTCGTGGCCATCGGGCCCGCTTCTGTCCACCCTGGAGGAGGTGCCGCGAAAGCGCGGCGAATCCCGGGCCGCAGGGCTGGGCCGGACCGAATCCGGCTCGAGGATACGGGTTGAGGGGACGGTCGGCCAGTTCGCCTTGAGGGCGGAATTCACCGCGCACAGAGGGTGTACCGTCCTGCTGGGGCCGTCGGGGTCCGGCAAGACGCTGACGCTCAACGCGCTATGCGGAAGCGTCGCCGACGGGCTCGTCGCAAGCGCGAGTGGAGAAGTGGGAGCAATCACCGGGGAGGCGATAGGTTATGTGCCCCAACGTTTCGGCCTCTTCCCCCACATGACCCTGGCGCAGAATATGCGCCTGGCCGCCGCCTATGGAGTCGAGGGACGTGCCCCCGCCGACCTCCTCGAGCAGATGAACCTTGCCGAGTTCGCTTCGCGAATGCCGGGGTCGCTTTCGGGCGGCCAATACCAGCGGGGCGCCCTCGCCCGAGCCATGGCGGCGAACTCACACCTGGTCGTGCTGGACGAGCCGCTATCAGCACTTGACGCCCAGATGAGAACGGAGCACCTGCGCTTTATCGAAACCTACGTGAAACAGGCGGTGGACTACCTGTTTGTGGTGACCCACGACGTGATGGAAGCGGCCTACCTCGCCGACCGCCTGGTGGTGATCCAGGGCGGCAGAGTCCTCCAGGAGGGTGATGCGGGCGACGTCCTTGGGAGGCCGTCGTCAGTGGAGGTTGCCAGGATCATAGGTGCGGACAACCTGGTTCGGTTGCCGGAGCGCAGCGATCTCGACCCGGAGTTGCGCGGGCGGAAGGCCTGCTTCTTCTCGGCGGACATCGTGGTCGGTCCTCCGGGCCGCACCGAAACGAATGTGGGGCGGCGCCGGCTTGGCCGCGCGAGGGTGATCTCGGTGCGCGAGACGCCCTGGTTGAGTGAGGTGCTCCTGGACTTGGCGGGCGTGGAGGTTATCGCGCGGCTGTGGCGGAACGCCGGTGGCCTGCCCGAACCGGGTGCGGACGTCGAGGTGAGCGTTCGCACGGAGCGCCTTTATCTCTTCTGAGAGGTGCTTCAGGAGACCAGGGCGTCCCTGGTCCCCTGGATGTGGTCGGCTATCTTCTCG
>JAKAOC010000065.1 GCA_021823385.1 Actinomycetes bacterium | reverse complement strand
TAGCCGCTGTCGCCGGATGAGGCCACGTAGGTGACGCCGCTGTAGGTGTAGTACTTGTCGTAGCTCGTCTCAAGGCTGAACTCCGAGGAACCATAGCTGTTGGAGACGAAGTTGGCGTGCGCGCCCGCGTAGGCGGCGGCCGCCGCCAGATTGGACATGGAGTTCGATGATGCCTCGACCAACAGGATATTGCACTTGGGGCAGATGGCCGACACCATCTCGACGTCAAGGTCCTCTTCGGTGCCCCAGCCGCTGTTGGCGTGCGGCAGCTTGGTGCCTCCGCTCTGGTTGACGATGGTGAGGCAACCGGTGGTGGTGCATGGGGGCAGCTTGAAATAGTTGCGGTAAGTGGCGAGGTCCGAGGCGAGATAGGGGTTGGAATAAGCGTCGACTATCGCCACCGTGACGCCGGAGCCGTAATTCGTGCTTGCGTTGGCCAGGCCGTATGCGGCCTGAAGGTCGGATGGGTAGTAGCCGCTCGGCGTGGTGGAACCGCCGCCGGGAGGCGACGGTTTGCGCGCGTGATGCCCGCGCCAGGCGCTCGGGTTCAGGAGGACCTGGGAGAAGCAGCGGGCGAAGCCGGCTTTGGCGGGCCCGCAGACGTTGGCGATCGACGGCTTCGCTTGACTTGCGGGGCTGGCACTGGCACTGGATGGGGCGGCGGCGAGCGCGGTCAGCGCCAGGGCGCCGGAGCCGAGAAGGGCGAGCCGCAAGGGTGGGCGCTGCATGGGCTTCCTCCTTGTGGAGGGTGACGATTCGGACCGAACAAGAGGGACCTGGCGAAATGATATCACCCGGCCGGGCGGCTTGCGACAAAAGCCGCCGGCAACGCTCGTTGCACACACAACCAGGGCGTGCATGAATGGCAAGCGCGCCCTCTTTTGGAATTCCAAATGGCCGGTGTTAGATTCACAGCTTGTGAAGCCGCGGACCGATAGTACCTCCCGTCTGGGGGAATTCATCGTCACGGCTTCCTTCGAATCCGCCGCGGAACTCCGGCCTGAGCGGCTTGCCATCGGGCGCCATTGCGCCGGCGCGCGTATCGCAATCGATAAGCAGACGCCGCGGCCTGCGGATTCGGTAGATTCTTTGTCAACCCAGAGTGAATGAGGTGAGGCTCGTTGAAAGTAGCCATTCCACGAGAGCGACAAGCGGGCGAAGCGAGGGTGGCCGCGACTCCGGACTCGGTGACCAAGATGGTGGCCAAGGGGCTGGACGTCTGGGTCGAGGCGGGCGCGGGGGAATCCGCGTACTTCGGCGACGCCGCCTATCGTGAGGCCGGCGCAAAGATAGCCGCCGACGAGTCGGAGCTCTACCAGGGTGCCGATGTCGTCCTCAAGGTTTCCCCGCCGGGTGACGACGAGATCGCCAAACTCCCGGAGGGAGTGACGCTGCTTTCGTTCATGCAGCTTGGCAGGAACCCGCAGCTGCCCGAGAAGCTCGCGGGCAGGCGCGCGGTGGGTATCGCACTCGAGCTGCTGCCGCGCATCAGCCGCGCACAATCGATGGACGCCCTCAGCTCCCAGGCCTCCTTGGCCGGGTACAAGGCCGTCCTGCTGGGCGCGGACCTGCTGGCGAGGGTCATGCCCATGCAGATGACCGCGGCAGGCACTCTGGTGCCGGCAAAGGTCTTCGTACTGGGAGCCGGCGTCGCGGGGCTGCAGTCCATCGCCACGGCCAAGCGTCTGGGAGCCGTTGTGGAGGCCTTCGACGTGCGGCGCGCCGTCAAGGACGAGATCGAGAGCCTGGGTGCCAAGTTCGTCCAGCTGGAGCTGGAGGCCGCAGAGGGGCAGGGCGGCTACGCCGCGGCCCAGAGCGAGGAGTACCTGGCCCGCCAGCGCGAGATGCTCACCACTCATATCGCCGCCTCCGACCTGGTGGTAACCACGGCGTCCATCCCGCTCGGGAAGGCACCGACGCTGATCACCACCGCCATGGCCGAATCCATGAAGCCTGGAGCGGTGATCGTCGACCTGGCCGCCGAGACAGGCGGCAACTGCGAGCTGACCCAGCCCGGCGAGGCGATCGTCCACAATGGCGTCACCATCGTCGGCTTCACCAACCTGGCCTCGCGCATGGCCACCCATGCCAGCCAGACCTACGCGCGCAACCTTTTCAACCTGCTGGAGCTGATGGTCTCCGAGGGCGAGCTCAAGCTCGATTTCGAGGACGAGATCATCCGTGCCACCTGCGTCACCAAGGACGGGGAGGTGCTGTGGAAGCCGCGGAGTTGAAATTGTCCGCCCCGGGGCCGATGCGCCGGAGATCGAAGAGTTTTGAAACCAGAGGAGCCCATCAGTGAATAGCGCGATCATCGACTACTTGACGGTTTTCGTCCTTAGCGCCTTCGTGGGGATCGAAGTGATCTCCAAGGTGCCGACCATCCTGCACACCCCGCTCATGTCCGGTAGCAATGCCATCCATGGCATCATCCTGGTCGGAGCGATCGCCGTGATGGCCGAGGCCCGCACGCCCCTGGCGGAGGTGCTGGGGTTCATCGCCGTCATCATGGCCACCATCAACGTGGTGGGCGGCTTTGTCGTTACCGACCGGATGCTCGAGATGTTCCGGACGCGCAAGCAGACCGAGGCGAGCAAGTGAACATTCTCGCATCCACTTCCTTCATCTCGCCCGATCTGCTGGCGATCATCTACCTGATCGCGGCGGTGACCTTTATTCTCGGCCTGAAGGGCCTGAGCTCGCCCAAGAGCGCCCGCCGAGGTAATGGGATCGCAGCGGTGGGCATGGCGGTCGCAATTCTGGTCAGCCTGACCCAGATCCATCCCCATGCCACCCAGGTCATACTTATCGTCGTAGCGGTCGCCATCGGCGGGGTTGTCGGCGCGCTGAGCGCCCGCAAAGTCAAGATGACGGCCATGCCCCAGATGGTGGCAGCCTTCAACGGCGTGGGCGGCGGCGCGGCCGCCACGGTCGCCATCAGCGAGTACCTGCGCCTGGGCGTCGCCGGCCGGGGAGCGGTCGTCACCGCCCTCACGACGGTGCTCTCGGTCGCCATCGGCGCGGTGAGCTTCGCGGGCTCGGTGGTAGCCTTCGCCAAACTGCAGGAGATCCTGACCGGAGTGCCGATCACCTACAAGGGCCAGCAGGTGGTGAACGGTATCCTGGTGCTGGGCATCCTCGGTATCGCGGTCTACCTGGTTGCGGTTGGCACCGGAACAGTGCTGCTCGGCGTGCTGCTCGTTCTCGCGCTCATCCTCGGTATCGCGTTCGTGCTGCCTATCGGCGGGGCGGACATGCCGGTGGTGATTTCGCTCCTGAACGCCTTCACGGGCCTCGCGGTTGCGGCAAGCGGCTTCGTCCTTGGCAACACCGTCCTTATCGTGGGTGGCACTCTGGTGGGAGCCTCGGGTACCTTCCTCACCAAGATGATGTCGGACGCCATGGGCCGTTCACTGGGCAACGTCCTGTTCGCCGCGGTTGGCAAGCCGACCGAAGGTGGCGCGGGGCCGGCCGGGGCCGAGGACAAGACGGTGCGCTCCGGGACCCCGGACGATATCGGAGTCATGCTCGCCTACTCCAGCAAGGTCATCATTGTTCCGGGCTACGGCCTGGCGGTCGCCCAGGCCCAGCACGCGGCCCGCGACCTGGCCAGGGCTCTGGAGGCCAAGGGCGTGGAGGTATCCTACGCGATACACCCGGTGGCCGGCCGCATGCCGGGGCACATGAACGTCCTGCTTGCCGAAGCCGACGTGCCTTACGAACAGCTCAAGGAGATGGACGAGATCAACGACGACTTTCGCAACACCGACGTGACCCTGGTGGTAGGCGCGAACGACGTTGTGAATCCATCGGCACGCAACGAGGCGTCCAGCCCCATCTATGGGATGCCGATCCTGAACGCGGACCAGTCCAAGACCATCGTCTTCATGAAGCGCTCCATGCGCCCCGGTTTCGCGGGCGTCGACAACCCGCTCATGTACGACCCCAAGACCATCATGCTCTTTGGAGACGCCAAGGACTCGCTGCTGAAGCTCGTGGCGGCGGTAAAGGCCGCATAGCGGGTCTTTACCGGCCCCCTCCGGCGCGCACGGCTCCGGAGGGGGCCTTCTTGTTTTTGGGGGGGGATCCCCCCGATCGGAATTCGGCCAGGGTGGCCAGTTCAGCCGGGTATAGGATGCGCTTTGTCGGTGTTGTTTGGAGCTGAACGAGTGGTGCCATGGATTTTGAACTGAGCCCGAAGGCCAAGGATCTGCGCGAGCGGTTGCTGGCGTTCATGGAGGAGTCGGTGTATCCCGCCGAGGCGGTTTACGAAGAGCAGATGCGCGCCGCAGGCGACCCGCACTTTCACCCGCCCGTCCTGGAGGAGTTGAAGGCGAAGGCTCGTGCCGCGGGGTTGTGGAACCTGTTCCTCCCCCACAAGACCGAGTGGACCGATGGACTTTCCAACCTCGACTATGCGCCGTTGGCCGAGATCACGGGTATGAGCCACCTGGCTCCGGAGGCGCTCAACTGCGCCGCCCCGGACACGGGGAACATGGAGATTCTCACCATGTTCGGTACCGACGAGCAGAAGGCACAGTGGTTGAAGCCTCTTCTGGAGGGTGAGATCCGCTCCTGCTTCTCGATGACCGAGCCCGAGGTGGCCTCCTCCGATGCGACCAATATCCGCTGCTCGATCACCCGCGACGGAGACAGCTACGTCATCAACGGGCGCAAGTGGTGGTCGTCCGGTGCCTCCTCGGAGCGCTGCAAGGTGGCGATCGTGATGGGGAAGACCGATCCCGACGCCCCCACCTATCGCCAACAGTCGATGATCCTTGTGCCGCTCGACACGCCCGGGGTGACCAAGGTAAGAGATCTGAAGGTATTCGGCTACGAGGATCGCGAGGGCCATGGCGAGATCCTCTACGACAACGTACGCGTTCCCGCCTCGAATCTGCTGGGGGAGGAGGGTGGCGGCTTCGCCATCGCCCAGGCCCGCCTCGGTCCGGGCCGTATCCACCACTGCATGCGCTCGATCGGCGCAGCGGAGCGGGCGCTAAAGCTCATGTGCGAGCGCGCCAACAGCCGCGTGGCCTTCGGGCGCACCTTGGCCGAGCAGGGAGTGGTCCAGTCCTGGATCGCCGACTCGCGCATCGAGATCGACCAGGCGCGCTTGCTCACCTTCAACGCGGCCTGGCTGATGGACACCGTCGGCAACAAGGGTGCGAGGACCGAGATCTCCGAGATCAAAGTGGTGGCGCCGAACGTCGCCCTCAGGGTCATCGACCGCGCGATCCAGGTCTTCGGCGGCGCCGGCGTCTCCGAAGACACCCCGCTGGCGCGAATGTACGCCGGCCAGCGCACCCTGCGTCTTGCCGATGGGCCCGATGAAGTGCACCGCATGACCATCGCGCGGCGTGAGCTGCGTAAATACCAGGCCTAGCGCTACGAGGCCCGAGGGCGACCCCCTCGGGCCTCTCGTGCGTAGTGCAGGTGGCCGAGAGGCGCACCGCGGCTCGAGCGCGCATGGCTTGGGCCCTTGGGGCTTAGGTTCCAGGCTCGGGAGTCGAAGGCGGCGGCGCTCAGCCCGTGTAGAGCCAGGGTTTGCGCTGCCGTAGATAGGGCCTGCGCGCGAGGGTTTCGGTGGGTGCAGGCGCCGCTTCGGGGCCGAAGGCAAGGCGGCCGGCCCATTCGACCCCGTCCGCAATGGTTTCGTAGAACGGATATGCGAGCATGTCCGGCCCGTACACTCCGGCCTCCTGCAACCCGGTCGCCCGGCCGCGGACGGAGATGGCGAGAGCGACGTTGTTCTCTCCGGCCCTGAGCCGCGCCCGGTTGACTGTGTCCATCTGCGGCTCTTCCCCGAACGGCGGCAGCGCTATTTCGCTGGGGTCTCGGGGCTCCGGACTGCGGGAGCCGGCGTCGTCGGCACTGACCAGGGCTACGGATGCGCCCTCGACTGCCGCACGCCGCAGCGGCACCCAGTCGTCCAGGTCGTGGCCGGACAGCACTTCCAGCCTCAGGCCGGTGAGCGTTGCCGCCTTGGCCTGGCGGCGCGCCTCGGGCCAGGCTGAGCTGGCGACAAGCCGCTGCTCGCCGGCGGGGGAGGAGAGCACCTGGCCCAGGATGGCCTCTTCATAACCCAGGCGCCGGGCGATGCTTTTGGCGGCCCTGACCAGCGAGTCCACTTCGCCGCCTGTATCCCCGGCTGCGAAGGGCAGCGCCACTAAGAGCGTCGCCGATATCGGGGGCCCGCCGAGGCGCCTTGCGAGAAGTTCCTCGACCCGGGCCAGTCCTTCGGGGGTGAAGTCGTAGTGAACCATGCGCAGCGCGGCGAGGTCGAAGCGCAGATCGGGTTGCAGCGGAATGGCGGCCGGCGCCCTCACCGCGAGTTCGGCGGGTTCGAAGGCCTGCACCGATAGCTGGAGCGAGGAGGGGATCGAAGCCGCTCGACGTCGCGGTGCGTGATCCACCTCGGCTGAGACGACGCCGTCGCCCGCGTCGATCGAGGCCAGGAGCTCGCCATCGGGCGATATCACGCAGCTTCCGCCCGAAAAGCTCACACCGTTTTCGACACCCGCCAGGTCCGCCGCAATGAGGTAGCAGCCTGCTTCTTTGGCGCGCAACAGCCACACGAAGGAGGGAGCCTTCTCCTCCACCCAGGCGGTCGGGAGGCAGAGGATGTCATAGTGGCGCCGACGTGCGGCGGTCTCCGGGAATTCCACGTCGGCACAGATCGCCACTGTGGCGACCAGGCCGTCTATCTCGAAATACGGGCCGAGCTCGTTGCCGTCGACGGCCCAGGTCGTGTCCGCGACGAAGGGGTGCACCTTGCGGTAGCGGGCCATCAGCCCCTCGGGGCCGACGGCGGCAGCGGCGTTGTGATAGGTCCCGGATTCCGGGTCGTGTTCGAGATAGCCGTAGACGGCCACCGCCGCGTAGCGCTCGCAGAGCGAGTGTATCCGCTCATAAGTGTCGCCAATTACCGGCTGGGCGAAGGTGGAGGCCTCTTCGGCCGAGCCGAACAGGTAGCCGGTGGCAAACATCTCCGGCAGCACCACCAGCCTGCAGCCGTCGCGCATCAGCTTCTCGGCACCGGCCAGTGCGCGGGCCATGTTGGAGTCGTAATCGCCCGCTACCTGCGCGAGCTGAACCGCTCCTACCTTCATGGCTCTCCTTCCGCTGCCGGCGCGCCTTGCGCCGCAGGGCTCATAGTGCCGTCGTGCGTGTCGTCCCGGAGGAGGGCACCTGCGCGTAGCTGAGGGGGTCGGCGAGCGCGGGCGCGATAATCCATACCAGGCGCGCCTCTGCGGATCCCGATGTGTTGCGCCAGGTGTGCGGAGCCTGGGCGTCGAAGGTGACGGAGTCGCCGGGGCCAAGCAGGATCGAGCGGCCGTCGATCCGGAACTCCACCTCTCCCTCCAGTACGTAGCAGACCTCGCAGTCGCTGGCGATCGAGTAGAGTTCCTCGCCGCCGGATCCTCCGGGAGCGGCGATCGTCTCGATGACGGTGATGCGCTCTTCGTGAGGGGCGGTCAGGAGCGTGTCGCTGACCGCCTCGCCCGGCATGACCGCCTGAGGCCGGTCCGATGCGCGGATGAGCGTGATGCGGGGCTCCTTGAAGAGCATTTCCATGGTCAGCCCGATCGCCTCGCACAGGGCGATCAGGCTGACCACTGACGGGCTGGTCTCGTCCCGCTCCACCCTGGAGATGAACCCCTTGGAGAGCCCGCTCCGCTCGGCCACCTCCGCCAGGCTGAGCTGGCTGGCTTCTCGGGCATGGCGCAGGCGGGTCCCTATCGGGAAGCTGCGGGACGGTCCGTCGTTCATCCGAAGGTTGCCTCCAGGAGCCGCTGGCTCTCGGTTATGGCAGCGGCCTCGTGCTTGGTGTCGAGGCTGCGGGTGACGATGTAGTAGGTGGTTGCTGTAGCTGCCAATCCGACCAGCCAGGAGATGTCCGTGCCCGAAAGCGCCTTGGCGATGGGGCCAGTGTAGCTGAAGCTGCCCAGCTGGGGCAGGACCATGAAGGGGATCTCGAAGAGGAATCCCACGGCATAGGCCATCAGCCCCCGCCAGTTCCACTTGGAGTAGATGCCGTCCGGGTCGAACAGATGCGTGATGGCGTAGTGGCCGCGCCTCACAAAGAAGAAGTCCATGAGGTTGGTGGCCGTCCACGGTATGAGCAGGTAGAGCATGAGGGTGAGCGCGGTGAAGACGGTGTTCACGGCGCTTGCGGTGATCGAGAGCCCCACAACGTACCAGAGCACGGTCAGCCCGAGGATGGAGACCACTCTCACCGTCCGGGTCGGCTTGATCTTCTTGAAGGCGTCGATGGCCGTCAGCAGCGTGAGTGAACCGCCGTAGGCGTTCATGCCCATGGTGGCCGCCAGGGCCGCCGCCGAGAAGAGCGCGGTCACCGAGCCGAGGCCCCCGAAGACGTTGTTGCCCGCCGTCTTCAGGCCGACGAGTCCGTCGCTTGCTCCCAGGCTGACGGCAAGCCAGGCGCCGATGGCGATGAGCCAGATTGCCGCCAGCGAGGCGCCGAGGAAGACCGAGGCGATGATGGAGCGGCTGCTGGTCTTCTCGGGCAGGTAGCGCGAGTAGTCCGAGACATAGGGCGCGTAGGTGATGTTGTAGGCCGCGGTTGCCGAGAACTCGGCCATGAATGCAACCATGGTGAAGCCGTAGTGGCCCTTGGGATGCCCTCCGCCGGCGTGCCCGGTGAGGATCCCGATGGTCACGATGGTGACCAGGGGAAGCGAAATGTAGAGAAGGATCCGGAAGACCTTGTGTACCCAGTCATGGCCGAAGATGGCCAGGACTGCGGCCAGTACCGCCGAGCCGATGGCGATGAGGCCCGCGTTCCAGTGGTAGGCGCCGGCCAGGCCCTGGGAGAGCAGCACCTGGTCGGTGATGTTGAAGGCCAGGTAGGTGAAGAGCGCGGCGAAGAGAGCGACGATCACACCTCGGTAGCC
>JAKAOC010000064.1 GCA_021823385.1 Actinomycetes bacterium | reverse complement strand
CGATGAGTGGTTCCGGCAGGTGCGAGAGATTGCCGAGCGTCTCGTTGCGGACCTTGCCCCCTTCCCGAAAGCTGCGCCGCAGCAGATGGGAATGATAGACCCGGCCCTTATAGCGGCGTGTCGTGGTAACTACGTATGCGGCGCCAGTATGCTTTGGCATAGCCATTATATACGCCATATAAACGCATACGTCAAGACATTATGCCACATATTAGTGACTACACTCCCACCCCCAAAAATCCCCCCAAATCCCAGAAAACCCCTGAAATCACGGGACCTTACGTGAAAGAGACGTTACTACGGCGGGGGCAAGTTCAGGCTAAAAATCCCGACCGACAAGGGACTCTGGACAGGCCACCCCAGGGCCCGCAATATGTTCATCGACTGCGGCGTGTAGTTGGAGACCGTGACCCAGTAGGTGTGGCCCGCCTCCGATAACACATCGATGCCGGAATAATCCCCCAGGTAATATCCAAAGAAGTAGGTGGCGTTAAAGTCGCTGGGGCTCAGCGCCTGCCCGTTTACCACGACCGTAGGTCCTTGGAAGGGCGGTCCAATCCAGGAGTAGTACTGTGCATAGGTCGTAAGCGTAGGGGACGCGCACACCGTCGCTCCGCCCGGGAGCGTGACCGAATACGCGGTGTTGGCGCCGGCCGCCTGAGCGAGCGGCGCCACATAGACGTAATCGCTCGCCGGCAACCCATTGACCGTGTCGTCCTGCCAGTTGTAGACCTGGCCGCCACCAAAGGGATTCACGACGTCGCTCACGTAGCTCGCGTACTGCGCGCCTGCCGGCAGATTCGCCGTCTGACTGAAGGTTTTGGTGGGCGACAACCCGTTCTGCGATGTCGTATTCAGGAGCGAGCTGATGCCGTTGCTGGCAACGAGGTACTCATCCTCGGTCTCGTTCAGCAAATAGCCTATATCGCCACTATTGGAGAGCGTCGCGGATCCGCACCCACCCGAGAAGGATCGGTTATTGACGGCCACGGCGACCACCGCCACTTGGGTCCCATTGGAGCTGTTCACGTACACGGGCTTGACCGCGCGCCCATAGTCCACGATAGCCTCGATAGCCCCTGTCTGGTGCATGAGCGGCGTCACGAGGTTGCTGACGAGGTAGTTGTAGCCCGTATTGGGGTCGTAGGCGACCGTTTGCCCATTCACCGTCGCGGGATAGGTTCCCTGCGGGTTGGGCTGGTTGCACAAAGTGGGGTCGGACGCCGAGGCCTTGCAGTTTTCGATGGCCGCGCCGGTGGTCGATGTGGCGGGAATGGGGATTGGCGCATCGTATTCCCCGTTGGTCACCACGACATGATTCAGCGTGCCCTGGTACGGCACGGCGGTCTCGGTGGTACCGGCACCAGAGATGTTGACCTGCAGCAACTCCCACGTGAAATCTCCGGCGTTCGGCATCGTCCAGCCACTGGGCAACCCGTAGGCGCTCTGGGACTGCTGATACTGTCCATACAGAATGGTCGCAAACCCCGCTGTGGCGTTCATGCCCATCCACTGGTAGTGGCCGGTCCGCGGCACCCACATCATCCCCGCGACCTGCGCTGCGGTAGTGCCACTTCCTGACGTGACATTGACGCTCTGGGCGTACGTGTACAACGCGCCGGCATCTTTGGTGCCACTCATGGCTTGTTGGAGGGCGGCGGCTTCGGTCTGCAGGTACGGTTGGAGATAGCTGCTCACCGTCGACGCGGCGATGCTGGTGCTCGACTGTGTCCCGAGCGTGTCCGCCGGGATGACACCAAGGCTATCGGGGTTCTGCGGCGAGACCGTGGCAAGCTGCCCATCTCGCAAGCCATTCGCATTGAGCGGGCTTGCCAGGGTCGCTGCGGTTTGCGCCTGCCCGTTGCTGGCGCTTTCCGTGACGATCAAAGTGGCGCCGCCGAGGCCGGTGATCATCTGTCCCGCCCAGGCCGGCGCGATCATCAACGCCCCCACCAGAAGAACCCCTAACCGCCGCGTCAAACGTACCATAACCTCGTCCTCCCAAGGCCGTTTTTTCCCAACGGCGAGGATCGTAGCGAAATGGCAAGTGATCAATCTGGCGAATAGCGCGCAAAAAACGCCGCGTTTGCGGCGTGCTTGCGATAGACAGAGCCAACTCCAACCTGATTGGCCCATCTACCCAAAAAAGCGCTCCTTAACCGTGAGTACAAGTCGGCTACAACCGAATCCTCTAGAATCGCCCGCCTCGAGGAAGGACAGCCTCACCCTGAATCTCAATGATTCGATGATTGCGACTAAGACCTAAGCACTTCTCTATCCGCGCGACTGACTCGGTCGTCGTTTTAGATATGTGCTGCAGGCGACAAATTGTGCGCGTCAGTTCATTCAAACTTGTAGCGCCATGCTGCGTCAGTACATAGATGGCCATGTTGAAGAGCTCTTCGAGACAAATCTCGTGGAGTTGCCGCCTGCTGTCCTCAGCGCCCCCGGCAACTCTAAACCCCTCCCACTGATTCGGCTCAATATGCGTCGGCCAATAAAAATTGGTGCCATTTTCCACCGTACGCACAACTGATGCGGCAACGAGCGACCGCAAGAGTTCTTCGATGCGTCTACCTGTCCGCATGAGCCGCCAGGAACGCGCCACCTTCCTAAACAACACGGTATCGGCGATCGGCCCTTCGGTACCGATGACTTGCGATAACTGCTCCGCGAGCAACGCTTCCGACTCTGTGGCATAAAAGTCGTCCGGGTGGCCCCCGGCAATCTTCGCACCGCGGTACACGGGAAACTCCTCCGGCTCCGGCTGAGCCATTTTCGCGTAAAGCATTTTCGGCACCGGCTCGTGCTCAGGAGACTCTTCATCTCTGTTACCATTTTCCGCTGATGCGTGTCCTGTGGATGGTTCCTCGGCCAAGAGACTGGCGAGCCGTGCCAGCAGCTTTTGCATTGGCTCGCTCGGATCGCGCCACCAGTCGGTAGACCAGATGCGGTGAAGTGTCCAACCAAGACCTTCCAAAATGAGATGGCGCAGACGGTCCCGATCTCGAGCCGTGGCCGCCGAATGATAGGTCGCGCCATCGCATTCAATGCCGAGCAAGTAGCGCCCGGGAGCGCGAGGATCAACAACACCCATGTCTATGCGGTACCCGGATACCCCAACTTGGGGATGCACAGTCCAGCCCTTTTCTCGCAGTTGATTGATAACTTGTCTTTCAAATGGGCTCTCCGGCTCCAATCCGGCCGAACTGCTCTGCTCAAAAAGCGCCCGCGGCCCACGAATCGCGAAATCCAGATAGCCCTTGAGGTCGCGCACCCCTGCTGCGCGGACACGGGACAGATCAATTTTCTCGGGCATCAGTGTGCTGAAAATAACAACCCCTTGCCGCGCCCGGGATACGGCCACATTAAGTCGACGATGTCCCCCCTCGAGATTCAAAGGGCCGAAATTCAGGGCCACCTTGCCAGCCACATCCGGCCCATATGTGATCGAAAAGAAGATGATGTCGCGCTCGTCACCCTGGACGTTTTCTAGATTTTTGACGAACAGGCGTTCGAATGTCGCTTCGGCAATGGCCTGGTCCAACCTCGTCGACGCGCGGCGCCGAGCGTCCAGTAAGTTCTCGATGAGAACCTGTTGCGGCTGATTAAATGTTACGACTCCTAGGGATTGCCTCTTTCCATCCGGAGAGAGATAGTGTTTCTCAATGGCTGCCACAATGGCCTCCGCCTCTGCCCGATTGGTACGTGACCCACCACGGTCGTACGTTCCCTGCACCCGCTCAAACCGAACTGCAGTATCCTCTGTAACCGGCGAAGGGAATGTTAAGAGCCGGTTGTCGTAGTAGGTCGCGTTGCTGAATGTAATCAGGCTTTCGTGTCGGCTGCGGTAGTGCCAATCCAAACCGAGCCTGGGCAGACCAACACTTAAACACTCGTCCAGAATGCTTTCCAGATCCTGCACCTCATCCTCTCCGATGCCACCATCATCCCCATCGGCGCGATTAAAGAAGTTCGTCGGCGGAAGCTGCTTTGGGTCCCCCACGCAGACAAGCTGCTTACCGCGTGCAATCGCCCCCACGGCATCCCAGACCGGAATTTGCGATGCCTCGTCAAAAATCACCACGTCAAACAGCTGGTGTCCTGCCTCCAGATACTGAGCGACCGACAACGGCGACATCAACAGACAGGGTTTCAGTTTCGGCAGGAGCGTGGGCAGGCTCCGAACCAGTTGACGAACCGGGATGTGCTTTTTCTGCTTCGCCAGTTCACGGCGAAGCTTGCCCATTTCCGAGTCTGCTCCCGGCGCCAACGCCGTACTTGCGGGTATATGAGAGGAAAGTCTCGCGACAATATATTCCTGGGTCAGCTTTTGGAATCTCTCGTCGGCTTGCTTGAATTCTGCAATCTTGCGTTCGTGGTCGGCGCTTGAGAACGTACAGAGGACTGGCTCCCTATCCATGGCTTTGCCGAGCCACCAGCTTTGGTAGCTGTACTCGAAGAACTCCGCTGTGTCTGCGAGCGCCACCTCACCTGCCTCAACGGCGCGAACGATGCCAGATAGGCCGGCGCCGATGAGCCTTTCCCTGTTGTTCTGCCAAAGGCACCACGGCTGAATTTGATGAGATGCATGCTGCCAGCTCTGCAGTCTGGTCAGTAACCTTTGTATGGCGGCGGTCGCATGGGGCTCTTCGATAAATGAGTCTTTTGCTCCACTCAACTCCGCCACTCGGTGTGCCTCACCGGTAAGTTGCCGGTGGGCATCCCGATACTGCACCAGGACGCCGCCCAGAGCGCCGTCGGCCCCAAGCATCCCTCGGCCGTCCGTCACGTACGGCAGGAGCTTGCTCACCAAATCTCCGTGAATCGCAAGGTCTCCAGCCGCCAGTTGAATCAAGGCATCCGAGTATTCCCTTGCCCACCTCTCGCAAGCATCAACGGCATCCCAGTCCGTTTTGTGGGCATTAAATACGTCCTGCAGGAGCGTCGTAGCTTCCGCCTCCATGGCGACAAGAGCTTTGTCCTCCTCGTTGAGCTTACGAAGAGCCGCAATAAGCCCGTTGGCTTCACCCTCACTAGGGACCTTGTGGTCGGTCCGGTAAAGGGCAAACCGCTTCAAGCACACGCGCTTGGCAAACCAACTCCTGGGCCACCAGGTACTATTGGCCATTCCCCACTGGGCTTCCAGCTCCTGGCCATTGAGGTTTGCCACTTCTTCTCGGTAGCCGCCCTGGAACGTTTGCCAGGCTGTCTCGCGCTGCAAGCCATGGCGGCTGAGCATTTTCAGACGATTTCGCGCAACCTCGTCGGTCGCCGCCCGGGCGACACCGAGCGGGACATGCGTAGCCTCCAGCAAGACACCTGCGAGGCGGTCCAACGAGGACAGTTCAGACCATGAAGAGCCGTTTTCGGGGCGACCGAAAAACCGAAGGACTGGAGCAACCCGCTCTTGCACCGCAGAAGCGATCGCCGACAGACTAGCGGCAGCCTCGAGCCACTCCTGTTGCCAGGATGGGGTCCAGCTCGTACGCCGCAAGCCCCGCAGCGGATGGGAGTGCAAATCGCGCAACTGGCCGGCCAGCGCCGCCATTTGCCGGCAAAGCGTACGCAGGTCGTCGAGATCTTTGCGGCTGTGCTGGTGAGGATCTGACCAATCGAGCGACGCGGGCTTCCAGTGCGCGTATTTGACGCATGTCCCGATCGCATCGTAGATTGTGAGATCATTCGGGTGTGCCTGGTGAAGGGCCCTGACCAGGGCATTCAATTCCCCCCGAAGGGCGGCAAGCCTTTCGGCCTCGAGTTCCCAATCCTTCGCGGTTCGCGCGTTACCGGCATCCAGAGCCTTACCCAGCTGCGCCAGCACTTCCGACTTCTTCGCTTTAGCCGAGTGCAGCTCGAGACAAAACGGCTCCAAGCTGATCGAATTTAAACGGCGATGCACTACCTCGAGCGCCGCCATCTTTTCGGACACGAAAAGCACGGTCTTGCCTGCCGCGAGCAGTTGGCAAACCAAATTGGTGATCGTCTGGCTCTTGCCGGTACCCGGAGGGCCCTCCAAGACCAAGTGGCTTCCCGCGTCCACCACGCAGATTGCCCGCAGTTGGGAAGAATCGGCCAGCAGCGGGGCGCAGAGTTGCTGTGGCGCAAAGCGGTAATCGAGCACATCAGCCGCAAACTCCGGCCCGAAATCACTGAAAGCGCAGCCAGAATTGTTGATGAGATGGGCGACGACCTCGTTCTCCTGAAGCTGCTTGTGCCGGTCCTGTAGATCTTTCCACATGAGGTACTTCGTAAAGGAAAATATGCCCAAATACGCCTCTTCCTTCACTTCCCAGCCGGACATTTCCGTTATGCCCAACCGGAACGCCTGGAGGATCTTGCCAACATCCAAGCCCTTTTCATCCGTGGGCAAAACCTCGAACGAAGGCAACTTCAGTTGGAAATCGTGTGTGATTTTTTGGATGAGCGTGGGATTAACCAGCGCATCGTCGTCGTGTCGAGTCAGCCAGAAGCCACTCCGGACCGACTGGCGCGTAATCGTCACCGGCACGAGCAGGATGGGCGCGAGGTGATCCGCCTCGGAATCCTTGCTTTCCTGCCACCGGAGGAAGCCCAGGGCCAGAAATAACGTATTGACGCCGCCCTCTTCCCTTCCCGTCTCCGCGGCACGAAAAATCTCGGTCAGGCGGTCACCGAGCTTTTCCTCCGGAATATCGACAACAATCTCGTTTTTAGCGAGCGCGTCTTCGGCGAACGCCAGCAGGGGTGTCTGTCCTGTACGAGCCCTGAATACTGCTCCGGCGCGGGGATCCTCGCCATCCATGATTTGGGGCGCCGCCTTGATCCGGAACTCTCGACCTTCCGACAGTCTGTCTTCCAGCACCCCTAGGTCATGAGAAATGACCTTGAGATTACTCTTGGCGAGCTTGAAGTTCAGCAGGCGGTTGCGCAGCGTCAGATCGAGAAGCTTACTCTTCCACTTGGCCAAGCGGCCGTCCGGAGTATCCGGCGTGGGGGCTTCAACCACAGGAAGCAACTCCGGGTCAAGAGACGGCAACGCCGGCATATCCTCAATGGCTGGGGGCGCTTCCTCCCTGATCGCGATCGCGGACCCCTGCACGGCCGAACGGGAAGGCAATGCCCGAATCTGGAGCTCTCGAGCTCGCCGAATGTCTACGGCGTAATGGAACTTCTCTTCCTCCTCAAGGTAGGATCCCCCGGTCGAACAAGCCCAGCGAAGAGAAGGCTTCTGGTCTGACGCAATGCACGTCGTTTCAAACGTTAGAAACTCGCCGGACTTGGCGCGCTTGCGTACGGAAACCACGTCATCCATGACAGCCGTCGGAAAACTCGTTTCTACCAACCATACACCAATCCAAGCGTGACCTTCCTTAAAGAGGACCACTGGATTCAATCCCACCTGCTCCAGGCACGAGGCAAAGAGCATCGTCAAATCGAGGCACGTTGCTACGCGACCTTCGAAAATTCGCTCGGGCGTTCTGATCTTTTGGCCATCAGTGCCAAAGGAAGCTGGTGGGTTTGAATAGTGAAGCCCTTCCGCCAGGAGTGCACTGTAAATGGCCGATACCTGTTTCCAAACCCGCTCCCGGTTCTTGGACTGGTAACCGTCGAGCGACAACCCCTCATCGCCGTTGCACAGTAGCGCAGACGCTTTACCAAGAAGCTGATCCACAACCACTGAATTTGGCATGCTGAAAGCCGCCAGAAGCTCCGGGAGACTTCGAGTACCGGCCCACTGGTCATAGGCCAACACTTCGATCGGGTGATACACTTCGGATAACATTGCCCCGGCAGCTACCGCCTTGACTCGAATCGATGCCTTTTCCCCTTCATCCAGCTTAATGAGATAACCATGGTCGGGATGGAGATCGACAGGCGATATGGTTCGGGATTCGCCTTGACCGAGGCGCTCGAAGTGAAGGCGAATGCCTTGCGCAAACGCCGGCGTGCATGAAATGACAACGTCGAGAGAGTCTATCGCTTCATTGGAGTGATTCTTAATGATCAGGGATCGAACCACTGGAATATTATTTTGGATCGCCGCATAGCCTGTGGTGGGGTCGGTAACAACGATGAGCTCTATTACGGCTGCTCCTTCTGCTCCTTGTTCTTGCTCGTTTCCCATCTCCGTCGCCATTGCACCCCCCATTTTCTCGAACATTTACCCCTTCAAACAGCCTCGCAAGCTACGACATTGTATTCGTTCGGCATGACGAAGGTATAGCTGCTTTTTCTTGGAAAGGGATGTGCACCTACGCCGCTACAAGCGAAAGCCTCACAACAAACAATGTAAATTAGCGGATCACCGCCCATGCGGCCTCTAATAATACTCGCTCCACTTCAGCAATAAGGAAGTACAGAAAAAACCGAATGAGTGCGGAGTGATCCACAGTCCTCGCCCTCTCACTTTCCGGACGTACATCTGGCGGAGGCGCCTGCCGCCACCGCGGGAAAAAGGTGCGGCCCATCTAGCCAATACCTGACCTCGAAGTTAGACTATCTAAAAAGACATCATGTGGCCGCTCGGATAATCGAGGCCTTTAGACACAACGCGAATACGTCATAACAATAGCTAAGAACTGCGGGGAGAGGTTCCGATGCAACTCGTGCATGAGCAATTCTCGAATATCAATCTCTCAGATCCAATCTTTGATTCATTAAAAACCGATTATGCGGAATTCGAAAACTGGTTTGCCAAGAAAGCAGCAGACCGCGCCTATCTATCTATTGCACACAAAGTTGCTCCCTTTTCGCAGAATTCAGCAGCACGCCCTCGGCATGAAGAAAAAGCTGGACACAACCAAAACGGTTTGCTAGCCTTACCCCCCATCGCAGCGCGCGAGGCAAGGGGCAGGGCGGCATGCCGAAGAAACCACGAATCGAGGACGCAGAGACACAAGCCCTTATGGAGGCCGGGACGCAGTCGGTGGAATGGGTGCGTGAGGAGTTCGCCCAGGCCGATCTC